>JACQYJ010000053.1 GCA_016208525.1 Deltaproteobacteria bacterium
CATGGAATATAGCTGCAAAGAGGACCAACCATAGGAAGTGCCTGAGCCCTTTCAGGATATAACTGATACTTATCCCGGAAAGAGTGACAGCAACGCAGGCTGTGAATACAAGATAAAAAAAAGGGAATAAACCGCGGGCGGTGAATATCAGCGGCAACAGTATGGAAATTGACAGGAGCTTCGCCCTCGGATCAAGGGTATGAATAATAGAGGCGCCCTTTATATCCTGCCCGAAGGTGTTGTCCTGAAGAAATTTCATTTGAATAAAAGGTTAAAGGCTAAAGGCTAAAGGTTAAAGGTTAAAGGCTAAAGGCTAAAGGTTAAAGGCTAAAGGTTAAAGGCTAAAGGCTAAAGGTTAAAGGCTAAAGGCTAAAGGTTTTAACCTTTCACCTTTCACCTTTCACCTTGACCTTGACCTTGACCTTTTTTTAATTCTTTATACAGGTTTACCATCTCAATGGCGGTCACGGCATCATCCCATCCCTTGTTCCCTGACTTGGTGCCCGCCCTTTCAATGGCCTGCTCTATGTTGTCAGTTGTGAGGACGCCGAACACAACAGGAACCTTGCTTTCCATCGACACATGGGCAACCCCTTTTGAAACCTCAGAGGCCACATAGTCGAAGTGAGGGGTTGAACCTCTTATGACTGCGCCGAGGCATATAACGGCATCATATCCCTTGCCGGAAAGGAGCTTTGCGGTTGCCGGTATCTCAAAGGCGCCAGGAACCTTTACTATGGTTATATCGCCATCCTTTGCCCCGCTCCTTACAAGGGCATCCGCCGCGCCCTCCACCAGCCTCTCGCTGATAAACGAGTTGAAACGGCTGACCACAATGCAAAACTTCAATCCTGTAGCGTTTATCTTTCCCTCTATAATCTTTGGCATAAACACCTCCATGATTGGTTTATCACGTTATACCACAAACGCTACCTTTTCCAAATGTCTTTCTATGCGGTCTTTGTCTATTTTAAGCATATGCCTCATCGAGGATAAAAATTTGTGTTATTTTCGTCCTTATACTCTGAGGTAGATTCTTTGTCGCCTCTCCAATGGTTTCAATCTACTATAGTGGACCAAACCACTGCACTCTTGGTCTTTTCATCTCTACAGAAATCCACCAAATTTGCCTTCAAGGAATTTATCTTGCAATGAACAGTTTGTATTCCCTCTTCATAAGTTGACAACTTCTTTAAGGACAGTATCTTAAACTCTGGCCTTATTCCACCTTTTCTCACAGGAATTTCTAAACCTCCCTTTCCTTCTCGAAAATCTCCCACAGGTTTATCTCTATCTCAAAAGAGCGAAGCTTCAAGACCTCATCCCAATTAAACAGTTCCGGAGCTCCGTATCTATTATCATCAAGGGAGTATCTCTCCACATACTCCCTTTCCGGATAGACGATTATATATTCCCTTACCCCAAACCTTTCATAAAGATATTTCTTTTCCCTTTTATCTTTAAGTTCAGTGGAGGCTGAGATAACCTCCACAATCAGATCAGGCGCTCCTTTGATATTGTCTTCCGTAATCTTGTTTTTGTCGCAGACGACAAAGACATCAGGTTGGACCACGTTATATTCGTCAAAGACAACATCTGTCGGGGCTATTGCCGTATAGCAACGATTGTCAGGGTGTCTTTTTAGGGTGATATGGAAATTGCTGACAATATTCTGATGCCTTATCTTTGGTGCAGGCGTCATACAATAGGCCTCGCCGTCAATAATCTCCCACCTCTCCCCATCATCCCATGAAACATAATCTTGATAGGTATATCTTTTATCTTTTTTTAAAGCCTGTCCCACAATGCCTCCAGGATAGATTATTGCCTGAGTTGGAACTACCTCCTTCTCCCTCTATCACTCCCTCTGCTTTCACCTTCTCTCGGCTTTGCAGGGGCAACAGCCACCTTCTGGCCGGATACGATACTCTGATGCATGACCTCAATAACCTTCTCCGCAGATTCCCTCGGCACCTCTACAAAGGTGAACTTGTCAAATATATTTATCCCGCCTATGGCCTTTCCGGGGATATTTGCCTTATCCGCAATCGCCTTTATTATGTCTCCAGCCCTGACGTTCTGCTCTCTTCCTACGGTCATGAAGAGTCTGACCATCCCTTGTGCGGCCCCAGTGTCATCAAGGGACACCCCACCGCTTTCACGGACAACTTCCTTGCCGAAACCCTCAAGGTGGAACTTTAAGAGAGCAGCGGCAACCTCTATAGGCTCAAGACCCTCTGAAAGCCTCTCTGCCATCTTGAGGAATGAATCAAACCTCCTGTCGTCAATGAACTCCTGTATCTTCTCCTTCAGGCTCTCTGTGCGGGCCGTCATGACCTGCTCCATAGTCGGCAGCTTCCCTTTCGTTATTTTAGCCTTAGAAACGGCCATGATGAGCCGTAACTGTCTTTCCTCGCGCGGCGTCACAAATGTAATGGCAACTCCCTCTCTTCCGGCCCTTCCTGTCCTTCCTATCCTGTGGACGTACGACTCAGGGTTCTGGGGGATGCTGTAATTAACCACATGAGAGATGTTGCTTATATCAATCCCCCTGGCAGCCACATCTGTTGCCACAAGGACGTCTATCTTTGATTCCCTGACAGAATACAAGGAACAGATCTGAGTCCTCTGCATCTATAAGCCGGCACAACGCCTCAGTCTTCTCTGCGGGCCGCACCTCATAGAATATCTGGCTTATCTTAGGAGCTGTAACGGAGTCAAGGGCAATCTTTATCTTTTCAGGAGACCTCATGTAGCGCCTGGATATCTTAAGTATCTCTTCAGGCATGGTTGCCGAAAACAGTAGGGTCTGTCGGTCGTCCGGGGTCTCCTTTAGTATCCTGGTGATGTCATCCACAAAACCCATGTCAAGCATCTCATCAGCCTCATCGAGGACAACAATCTGGACATCCTTGAGTTTAAGAGTGCCTCTCTCTATATGATCTATTACCCTGCCTGGGGTTCCCACTACTACCTGTACCCCTTTCTTTAAGGCCTTTATCTGCCTTTCTATGGATGTCCCGCCATAGACGGGCAGCGCCAGTATCCTCTTGAACTTGCCGAGCTTGTTCATCTCCTCCGCAACCTGCACGGCAAGCTCCCTTGTAGGGGTAAGTATTATAGACTGGACCCCGAAATTAGTCTTGTCCATCCTTTCAATAATAGGGATCCCGAAGGCTGCGGTCTTTCCAGTCCCTGTCTGCGCCTGGCCCACGACATCCTTGCCGGTTAAAAGGACAGGTATGGTCTTTTCCTGGATGGGGGTAGGCTCCTCAAAACCCATGGCAGAAATCGCCTTTAATACCTCACTGCTTAAATTAAAGTCACTGAATACAATATTTTTCTTTTCCAATTTATTTTTTCTCCTTGTTTGTTTTTAGTTATGGCAGGTACGCTTCGCTTAACCCACCCTAGAATCTTTGGGCAACCAGATATGGCAGCCCCTACCGGCCACTGACTTCTGAACACTGACCACTGTCTTTACCCTGCGGCCTCAACCCTGCTCAACAGGGTCGGTCTCTTTGTTTCCTCTTTTTTCTCCTCCTCTATACTACTCATCTGACAGCTCCCATCGAATATTGCGCCTTCTATTATGATAAGCTTAGGGGTCTTTATAGCGCCGGATACCTTTGCGGGCGGATGGAGTTCAAGCCGCTCCCTGGCCGTTATGTTTCCTTCAACCTTGCCGCTTATTACTGCCGTTCCAACCTCTATCTCTGCATTTATAACAGAGGTATCTCCTACAATAAGGGTGCCGGTTGATATAACCTGGCCTTTAAAATTCCCGTCAATCCTGACTGTCTCGTTAAAGGTAAGCTTCCCTTCAAATTCGCTGCCCTTCCCGAGAAAGGCCTTTATATCGCTTGCTCCCGACTCTCTCCGTCCTATCATCTCAACCTCCCTTAAGAATGTCTATGAGCCTGTCCAACTCATCTGAAGAGTAATACTCTATCAGTATCTTGCCCTTCTTATTGCTTCCCGATATCCTGACCTTTGTGCCAAGCGACCTGATCAGCGCTTCCTGGACCTTTTCAATATCTGCGTTTATCTTCTGTGCCTTTTTTAGAGGCTTGCCCTTTGCCATCCTCCTTACCAGGGACTCTGTCTCTCTAACGGAAAGCCCCTTTTTCACGACAGCAGCATGAGCCTCCATCTGCCTCTGAGGCGATTCAAGGCCAAGTATTGCCTTGGCATGACCGGTTGAGACAACACCATCGGAAATGTCTTTTTTAACAGCTTCAGGCAGCTTTAAAAGCCTGAGATGGTTGCTGATTGTTGAGCGTTCCTTCCCAACCCTTATTGAAAGCTCCTCCTGCGTATAGTCGAATTGGTCAATGAGCTTCTGGTATCCCTCCGCCTCCTCTATCGGGTTAAGGTCAGCCCTCTGTATGTTCTCTATCAGGGCCAGTTCCAGCATCTCCGTATCCCTGACGTCTCTAAGGACAACAGGAACCTCCTTAAGGCCAGCTATCTGGGCCGCCCTCCACCTTCGCTCCCCGGCTATAAGCTCGTACCCGCCGGAGATACGCCGGGCCAATAGAGGCTGTATCACACCTTTTTCCCTGATGGAGGCAACCAGGTCCCTAAGTTTGTCGCTTTCAAAGACCTTTCTCGGCTGGTGCCTGTTGGGCGTTAACTCCTCTATGCCGCAGAATATAAGCCTCTTATCTGACTCAACTGCAGGAAGAAGGGCCCCCATTCCCCGGCCTAAAACATTTTTCTTTACCATATTTCCTCAGCCTTCAGCCCTCAGCCTTCAGCCCTCAGTGTTTAAGACCACTGATCGCTGATAGCTGACTGCTATAATTAGTGTCTTGCCATCAACTCCTGGGCCAGATCCAGATAACCTACAGCGCCTCTGGATTTTATATCGTACAGGAGAATAGGCTTGCCGAAACTGGTACACTCGCTCAGCTTAATATTCCTCGGTATAACCGCTTCAAACACCTTTTCCTTAAAATGGGCCCTTATATCCTCGGCCACCTGATGGGAAAGCCTGTTCCTCTGGTCAAACATGGTAAGGAGAATACCCTCTATCTTTATGGATGGGTTCAGCGCCTTTTTTATAAGGCTTACCGTATTCAAAAGGTGGCTCAGACCCTCCATTGCGAAATATTCACACTGCATAGGGACTATTACAGAATTTGCAGAGGTAAGTGAATTTACCGTCAGAAGGCCCAGAGACGGCGGACAGTCAATAATGATATAATCATAGTCATCAGAAATGGATGAAACGGCTTCTCTGAGTCTTGTTTCCCGTGAAATAGCGCTGACAAGCTCTATTTCCGCTCCAGTGAGGTCTATATTTGAGGGGGCCAGGTCAAGATATTTTAATTCCGTTCTCCTTATAACATCCTTAATATCCTTTTCCCCTATCAGGGCATGGTAAACGCTTTCCCTTGTCTCTTTTTTATTGCAGCCAAGACCGCTGCCGGCATTGGCCTGCGGGTCAATATCTATAAGGAGAGTCCTTCTTTCCGCCACAGCCAATGAGGCTGCAAGGTTTATCGCAGTCGTGGTCTTACCCACGCCGCCTTTCTGGTTGGCTACAGCTATAATTCTACCCATAAACCTCTTTGAACAACCGTTGTATTTATACCACCTAAATCCTGCAATCGAACCACAGAGCACACAGAAGAAACCCTTTAATACAAAAGGAAAAACCCTGTTTTAAATCTTTTCTCTGTGCACTCAAAAGATGACTTTTAAAAACACATAATTTTTAAAGTCAAAATCACGAGGACACAGAGAAGAAAAGGGTTTTAAAAGGGTTTTATACCAAAATTTATCTCTGTGCCCTCTGTGGTTTGCAGTTTTTAGGTTGCAGATAGGCAAATGACAGAAAGAGCTTGAGAGGCCAATGGCCACTAACCCTGACCATTGGCTATTGAGATTTTAAAACTTTGCGTCTCTGCGGTACATTCAGATTTATAATTTATTCAATGGTGGGACAGATTATCATAAATTTCTATATTTGAAAAGGTTTTTTTATCATTCAACAAGGGGTCAGACTTTGTTAATTTGATATTTAATCTTTCGCCCTTTCCTGATGCGGCTTAAGATAAGCGACAGCCGCTTATCTATCGTCTTGTCGTCTATAGCTGCTTTTTTCAACTGTTTGACCGCTATGCTGATAGTCGAAGGATCCCGCCCAAGATACCGTGCCGCCTCGGTCATGGATATCCCGCCCGCTTCCATAGCTGCATAGACAACAACTGCCCGGAGTCTTGCTCCTTCCCTGCACCTCGACCTGTCCTTTATCTCTTCAGGTGGCACCTTATATAACCGGCTGACTTCCTGAACCACTTCGTCCATAGCCAGTTCAACCGGCAGCGACCTTTCCTTTGTTTTCTTCGTCCGATTCTCTATCTCTTCCACGAACTCATCATCTCCAAGATATATCTGCTCTTTCACATTGTAGAACTCATCCACGTGGCCGATATTCAACCCGTCATTCATAAAGTTCTTATATGCCGCTACAGCGGCTTTCTTATTTGCTGCCATGATAGATAGTGGAAACTCCGCATCTACAAGCTCTGTGTTTCTTGCGTCCAAATAGGCCTTGTGGCTGCTCCATATAGACTTGTCAGGCATGCCTACAATGTTTCCTCTTACAGGATTAAGATGCAGATACCTTATAAGCTCCAGTAGATAGGCGTCCTTGTCGCACAGTATGGCTTTATACCTTCCCTGGAAGAGATGTCCTGTCTTTCCATATTTCCTATTGTGGTACATGGCATAGCTCTGCATAATCCCCTGCATGATTTTGGAGAGAGGGATTTCTCTTTGCTGGATAAGCAGATGAACATGATTCGGCATATTTGCTGCTTCTGATTCCCACGGGAAATTACATGATAGAGGGCTCCCTCGTATGTTATCCTCTGTCGCCTTGCCATAATGTTATTCGTATCACAACGTTACAATATAGTCAATACCAAATTATCAAAGTCTGACCCCAATATGGCTTAATACCAAATTATCAAAGTCTGACCCCAATATGGCTTAGCTGTATATTAAATCAGGTAATACCTTATCCAGATATAAAAAGTGCAGATGACCACCGATTCAATCATCAGCGGCATACCGTATTTAGTGAACTGCATGAACGTTATCTTCTTTCCCGCTTTCTCGGACATCCCAGCAACTACCACATTGGCGGATGCCCCTATGAGCGTTCCGTTCCCTCCAAGACATGCGCCAAGGGCCAATGACCACCAGACAGGCATAAGTTCCGGCTTGTGCAGGAGGGCCATTGGTTCGGTGATATTCGGCCATAGGCTCTTTGCCATATCAATGATTAGCGGGTTCATGGTGGCGACATACGGGATGTTGTCTATGATGGCGGACGCAAAGGCGGAGAACCAGAGGACAAGTATGGATGTGGCAAACATATTCCCCTGGGTAAGGTTCAACGCCTGTTCCGCAAGGATCTTTATGAGCCCGACCTTTACCACACCGCCGACCATGATAAAGAGGCCCATGAAGAAGAAGAGGGTGGTCCACTCTATTTTTTCCAGGATATGATGAGGCTCCTTTCCTGCCGCCAGCAAGAGGAGGCCTGCGCCTGAAAGGGCGATGGTTGCCGGCTCAAAGCCAAGGTGGCTGTGGAGCAGGAAGCCAAGGGCTGTAAGAGCTAAAACAAAAAGAGACTTCCTGGTCAGGGCAGGATCTGTGATAGCCTCGGACTCCTTCATCTCCATGATCCTTGCCTGTAATTCAGGCTTCACTGTTAAAGAGTTTTTGAACATCCATTTTACGGTGAATATGTAGGCAACCATGATGATAATGACAATAGGGGTCAGGTTGTAAATGAAGTCCAGGAACTCAAGCTTCGCCTTGCTCGCTATCATTATGTTCGGAGGGTCGCCGATGAGGGTGGCTGTCCCGCCTATGTTTGAAGCGATAGCTTCAGTGATAAGAAACGGTACAGGCTCTATCTCCAGGGCATCGCAGATGAGGAGGGTCACCGGGGCTATGAGGAGGACTGTAGTCACGTTGTCAAGAAAGGCGGATAGTACGGCTGTTACCACTGAAAGGGTTACCATGATCCTTACCGGCTCACCTTTTGCAAACTTGGCAGACTTTATGGCTATCCACTCGAATACGCCTGTTTCCTTCATGATGTTTATTATGATCATCATACCTATAAGGAGGAATATGACGTTGTAATCAATCCCGAACTCTTCGCTGAAAAAGGCCTCTCTCTGTTCCATGATCTTGAAGAGGAGCATGGCCGAAGCGCCGACTATGGCGATGATGGTCTTATGAATCCTCTCAGATACAATGGCTATATAACTGAGAATGAATATTGCAGTTCCCAGGTAAAGCTCGTTCATTTGCAGACCTCCTTCTCCAACATGGTCTCCACGATCTTGAAGAACAGCTCTTTCCTGTATACTATCCCGATGACCTTGTCCCTTTCTACTACAGGCAGTCTCCTTACCCTGCTTTTCAGCATCAGTTCGCTTATTTCAAAGATGTTTGCATCGGGGTCAACAGTTATTACCTTCCTTTCCATGAAATCAGATACAAGCCTGTTTTCTATTTTGTGACACATCCGCACAAAGAGCCCCTCCCATGCAAACTCCGACAGATGGGCCATCTCCATATAAAAGGGTATTATAGCCTTCAGGATGTGGGACATGGTTATTATCCCAACGAGCTGACCCTTTTCATCCACCACCATGAGTGCATTGACCCCTTTTTTATCCTCTCCGCGCTTGGCGCACCTGAGAAGGGAGACGGCCTCTTTGATTGTAGAAGACGGGAGGATGGTGTCAAACTCCTTAGTCATTATGTCGGTTGCTTTCATACACGCTCCTTGTTCAAAAATAAGGATGAAGGATGAAGGTGATATATGATCTTATTTTAACACGCTTATCATCGAATTGTCGTCAACAGGCAGTCCGTCGATGGTGGCTCCAAAACCGGATATCTCGATAAGGTAGTCCCTTATCTCAGGGGTTATAGTCTCTCCAGGGATCAGGATCGGTATCCCGGGCGGATATACCGTTACTATCTCAGAGCTTATCTCTCCGGCAGATTCTTCAATCTTTATATTCCTGTACTTCCTGAAGAACGCCTCCCTTGGCGTCAAAGATATCCTGCTCTTGAATATAGGGAGCTTGAACCTGGCAAGGGGTCCGCTTTCTTTCCCCTGGTTTTCAGAGGCTATGGTGCGGAGCGCCTTAACCAGCCGGTCTAAGTGCTCCTGCCTGTCGCCTATACTGACAATCACCAGGATATGAAAGGGGTCCGCCATCTCAACCTGGATGTCGAAGCGGTGGTTTAGCATCTGGGACACCTGGTATCCGGACAGGCCTAATTCTTTTACTGTGATGGTGAGCTTTGTCTCGTCCAGCCCCCCCATTTCGCTCTCTTCAAGAATCTCTATCCCGAAGCAGGAGAGGCCTTTTATCCTGTTTATCCTCTTCCTTGCCTTCCTGGCCAGTTCCAGAGCCCGGCTCAGGAGCTTGTTACCCTCCGTTGCCATCTGCATCCTGGCGAGGTCAAGGGATGCCATGAGTATATAGGAAGGGCTTGTGCTCTGGACCATCTTGAGTATATTCCGCAGGGTATTTATGTTTACCCTTTCCTTTCTCGCATGAAGCATTGATGACTGGGTCATCCCGCCTATGATCTTATGGGTGCTCTGGACACACAAGTCTGCCCCGGCCTCCAATGCAGAGGTAGGAAGTTCGGGATGAAACTTGAGGTGCGGGCCGTGGGCCTCGTCAATTAAGGTGATGATCCCCCTCTTGTGGGCGTATGGGATGATCCTTTCCAGGTCTGCCGTTATTCCATAATAGTTGGGAGAGGTCAGGTATATAGCTTTTGCGTCAGGGTTTTCGTCAATGACTTCCTTCACATCATCGAAGGTTACATTCATTGTGAGCTTCAGTGTTTTATCTACTTTTGGATTTATGAAGACAGGGGTGGCCCCGGTGAAGATCAGACCGGTCAATACAGATTTGTGAGCATTTCGGGCCACAATTATCTTGTCGCCAGGGTCGCAGACCGATATAACCATTGAGTGGTTTCCTGCTGTTGTCCCGTTGATCAGGAAGAATGATGCATCTGCGCCGTAAGCCATGGCGGCAAGCTCCTGGGCTTCCTTGATTACACCTATAGGTTTTTGTAAGGAGTCGACCTCATCAAGGGTTGTAAGGTCTATGGAGAATATCTTCGGTCCTACGAATTTGACGAAGCGGGTTGCAATCCCTTTTCCGCTCTTATGCCCGGGTGTGTGAAAAGAGACTTTACGACTCTGGGCAAGGCTTACAAGGGCATCAAAGAGCGGGGTCTTGTACTGTCTTTCGTCTACTTCAATCATATCAAATAAGGTAACTACTCAGGCGTTTGGGCTGAAGGCTATAAATTATCTCGCAAGAAGTTTGAAGTTTTGCATGATCACTCGTGATTTACCCCTAAAAGCCTTCAGCCTTCAGTCTATCTACCTGAGTCGTTACGATTTCCTGAATTAAGCAGGATTCATTCGTAAAAAGTCTTTTCTGTGGTTCGACAAGCTCACCACGAACGGAATAAAGTCAATGATTTCAACCAGACCACCGTTCGCCCTGAGCTTGTCGAAGGGTGATTTGGGACTTTTTACGAGTGCATCAAGCAGTATAGGCAAAGAGAGGCTCTGTGTCCCTGATGACCCTCTTCTGTTTTCTATTGGCCTCTCTGAGGTACTTTGGAATTCGGAATGCCCCCTGATGTGTGATCCCGTCATAAAAAGCGAGTTTCCCTTTGATCCTCTTGCCTATCCTTTTATCAACCTCCTCGGTTGGAAGGCTTAGCGGGTCGACATTTTTTGATGCCAGGGTAAACCCCCACGGGCGGCCAAAGGATGGGATGTTCGCATAATAAGGGGCGACTACCTGAAATACCGTAGAGAGGGTGTTATTGACGGCAGTATAGTTTAACAAGGAATTTGGAGATATGGTCCCTGTCTGCTGGGTTATTATCCCGGAGCCGGTAAGTCTCTCTGTTACGATATTATAGAACTCCTGGGTATAGAGCAGATAGGCCGGCCCTTCTTCAACAGGTTCGGATATATCAATTATAATCACATCAAACTTCTCATCAGCATCTTCAAGGTACTTTCTTGCATCCATAAACAGGAGTTCGGCCCTTGGATCGTCAAAGGCCCCCTGATGATATTCAGGAAGCAGCTCGCGGCATTTGTCGACGACCTCCTTGTCTATATCTACCATTACCGCCCTCTTGACGGTCTTATGTCTCAAAACCTCTCTGAGGGTCGCCCCTTCCCCACCACCTACGATAAATACGCTCTCGGGCTTAGGGTGTGTGAGCATGGCCGGATGGACCAGGGCCTCATGGTAAATAAACTCATCAACCTCGCTGGACTGCATCTTGCCGTCCAGGATAAGGCACTTGCCATAGCTCCAGGTCTCGAGTATCTCCATTGACTGGAATTCGGATTCACCTGAGTACAGGATATTCTTTATCCCGTGGATATGTCCCTCTTCAGGGCTGAGGTTATCAAAGAACCAATTGGAGTTGCGATGTGCTTTCATATCTGCGCGGAGCCTCTATTTTTTTGGTTTTTTCCTCGGTTACCTTATGCGGAAGCTTTCCGTTCTTGGTCGGGAGGATCCCCCTCTTCATCTCAACCATAGAGGGGCTCTTGCATTTAAATCTTTCAATCAGGAAGTTGGCAGCCACTTCGGGCTTAATCAGGTCTCCGCATGTGAATACATCCACTGCAGCATAACCATACTCCGGCCATGTATGGATAGAAAGGTGTGATTCGGCAATAACCACCATGCCGCTGATGCCGAATGGACTGAATTCGTGAAAGGCGATCTCTACTATAGTTGCCTTTGCCTCCTGCGCCGCAGAAACCATAGCATTTCTCACCGTAGCAAGGTCGGCAAGAATTTTCTTGTCGCAGTCCCTCATTTCCAGCAGTAAGTGTTTACCAAGTGCGTTCACCCATCTACCTCCTTTTATCAGTTTATTTTACCCTGGTGTCCGTGCTAAGCGATGTTCTCCGACTCTCTCAAGCCTCCCGGTCTTCTGGAGCAACCCTTTTGCAACTCTGTCTTGTTTTGTTTGCAGAATTATACAGTAGATTCCAGGGAATGCAAGAAAAAAAATGAGGCAAAAACAAACTTTTTCGGAACGATGTAAACCCTTTGCAGGTAATGATTTGCAGCCGTTTTAAACGGCAAATAAAACTATAGGTTAAAATGAACAAAGCCTCATCCCTCAAGGCTTTATACGATTGGTATTGCGGGAAAGCCTGAGCCTGAGAGGGTATGAAAGGTGTCATTGCAGGTGGCATTTGCTGCAAATTATTGCACAGATGACATCCGGGAAATTCCTTGTCCTGTGAGCCCCTATCTGGTATCATCTGCCCCATGCAAAAAACAGTTAAATCTCAAAACATTCTCTTATTAGTTGCGGCCCTTGCCCTCCTGTCTGCAGGCCTGTTTGTGTCCCGCCTCTTTAATGATACAAAACCTTTTCAGCGTTCTGAGTACATCATGGGGACGATTTTTGATATCACTGCTGTGGGGGACAGTGAAAAAGTGTTTGGAGATGCCGCCACAAAGGCCTTCAACGAGATAAAACGGATAGATGATTTAATGAGCCGCTATAAAGAGGGGAGCGAGGTGTCTCTTATCAATAAAAATGCGGGGATTGCCCCTGTAAAAGTGGGACATGAGTTGATAGAGGTATTGCAGGAGGCAGGGAGTATCTCAGAGCTCTCTGATGGGGCCTTTGACGTCACTATCGGTCCGCTGACGGACCTATGGGGTTTTGATCTGGAGAAAAATGTCGTCCCTCCGAAAGAAAAAATTGAAGAGCTTAAGCGGCTTGTAAACTATAGAAAACTCAGGATAGATGAGGCGGCCACAACGGTTTACCTGGAAGAGAAGGGGATGATGATAGACGTGGGAGGGATTGCCAAGGGTTATTCTCTTGCCAGGGCGATGAAGGTCTTTGAGGATGCGGGGATAAAGGATGTCATTATAAATGCCGGAGGGAATCTGAATCTTAGAGGTGTTAAGAAAGGAAAGCCCTGGAGGATCGGGATACAGGACCCCAGGGATGAGAGCAAACTCATTGGGGTAGTCAAGATTACAGATATCTCTGTCGCCACCTCAGGAGATTACCAGAGGTACTTCATAAAAGACGGCGTCAGATACCATCACATCCTTGATCCCAAGACCGGTTTTCCGGCAAAGGGACTGATCAGCGCGACGGTAATAGGAAGAGGGAAGACCTCGATGGATGGGTTGTCGTCAGCTGTCTTTATCCTGATCGCGGACAAAGGGGCC
>JACQYJ010000054.1 GCA_016208525.1 Deltaproteobacteria bacterium
CCGGCAGGCATCCCATATATGCCCTTGAGTTTGAGGGGGACAGGTACGATGCAGGGGATAAGATTGGCTTTTTAAAGGCAACCGTCTCTCTTGCCTTGGACAGGGACGATCTGAGGGTTGAATTTGTTGAGTTCCTGAAAGGACTTAAACTGTAAATGTAAAATGCAAAATGATAAATATCTCTAATATCCTGCGCTTTGCATCTTGCATTCTGTACTTTGCAATTTGAAATTACGGAGAGAAAAATGGGTTCATCACCAGAGAAAGGGAGAAAAAAGACAACAAAGATTGAAAGTGAGATAGACGAGATCGATGAGCCATTCTTTTCCGTTTTCGGATTCGAATCTAACAAGGAAGAAGGTTTCCCTGTGATAGATCTCTTCGAAAACTCCGACAACATCTTTATAGAGGCCGAACTGCCTGGCATAGACAGGGAGAGGGTGAGGATAAGTATAGCTGAAGGGGAACTGGTGATCGAGGGAGAAAAGGCCGGCGACAGGGAGGAGAGCGGAAAGGTAAACTATATATGCATAGAGAGAAGATTTGGAAAGTTTTGCAGGACGGTAGACATACCCAAGGCTGCTGACACAAGCAAGGTAAGGGCCAGATACAAGGAAGGGATACTTCTAATCACCATCCCGAAGGTTCAAGAACAAAGAAAGAAAAAGAGAAAGATAGAGATAGAATAAGACAAGTGGCCGGTGGTCGGTGATCAGTGGTCAGCAAGAACTTACTCACGATACATGTAACTGATAGCCAAATATGGAGGTTTAGAGTGGAAGAAAAGGAAACAGAAGCTGAAGAGTTAAAGATACCTGACACACTGCCGCTTCTTCCAGTCAGGGATATAGTGGTATTCCCCTACATGATACTCCCTCTGTTTATAGGGAGGGAGATGTCCATAAAGGCGGTAGATGATGCCCTCGCTAAGGACAGGCTGATACTCCTTGTCGCCCAGAAGGATATAAGCGACGAGGACCCCAGGCCGGAAGGGATCCATAAAGTCGGGACCGTGGCAATGATAATGAGAATGCTGAAGCTGCCCGACGGAAGGGTAAAGATCCTGGTTCAGGGTCTGACCAAGGCTGCAATAGATGAATACGTCCAGTTGAGCCCTACGTATCTTGTTAAGCTGACCAAGATGAAAGAGCCGCCAATCCCGGAGATATCTCTGGAAACCGAGGCCCTGATGAGGGCAGTCAAGGAACAGGTTGGGAAGATAATATCCATGGGGAAGATTCTTTCCCCTGACGTCATCCTTATCCTGGACAGTATAAACGACCCAGGCAGGCTGGCAGACCTTGTAGCCTCCAACCTTGGGCTGAAGATAGAGGAGTCCCAGCAGATCCTTGAGATCGTCGATCCCCTCGAACGCCTTAACAAGATAAATGAGTTTTTGAACAGGGAGGTCCAACTCCTTACAATGCAGGTCAAGATACAGTCCCAGGCAAGAGATGAAATGACTAAGACCCAGAGGGAGTATTATCTCAGGGAGCAGCTAAGGGCCATCCAGTCTGAACTGGGCGAGATTGATGAAAAGGCCGAGGAGATCACCGACCTCAAGGAGAAGATAAAGGCCGCAAAGATGCCTGAAGAGGTCGAGAAGGAGTCTAACAAGCAGCTAAAGAGGCTTGAGCAGATGCATCCTGATGCCGCTGAATCCGGTGTGATAAGGACATATATAGAATGGCTTGCGGAGCTCCCGTGGAGCGTCGCGACCCAGGACAACCTTGACCTGAAAGCCGCCCAAACGGTGCTGGACGAGGACCACTATGACCTGGAGAAGGTAAAGGAAAGGATAGTCGAATACCTTGGAGTCAGAAAACTTAAGGAAAAGATGAAGGGGCCGATCCTCTGCTTTGTGGGTCCTCCGGGTGTCGGGAAGACATCTTTGGGGAAGTCTATCGCGAGGGCGCTGGGAAGGAAATTTATTAGAATATCACTTGGCGGTATGAGGGACGAGGCGGAGATAAGGGGGCACAGAAGGACTTATGTAGGGGCCCTTCCCGGAAGGGTTATTCAGGGGATAAAGCAGGCCGGCACCAATAATCCGATATTCATGCTGGATGAGATAGACAAGGTAGGGACTGACTGGAGAGGAGACCCTTCATCAGCCCTTCTGGAGGTGCTGGACCCTGAGCAGAACTTTTCCTTCAGCGACCATTACCTTAACCTGCCTTTTGACCTCTCCAATGTGATGTTTATTACGACTGCAAACCTGCTCGACCCTATCCCTCCTGCTCTCAGGGACAGAATGGAGGTAATATCCCTTTCCGGTTATACCGAGGAGGAGAAGGTAAAGATAGCAAAAAATACCTCATTCCAAGGCAGGTGGAGGAAAACGGTCTGAAGGCTGAGAATATAGACATTACAGACGAAGGTCTCAGGATGATCATTTCCCACTATACAAGGGAGGCAGGACTCAGGAATCTCGAAAGAGAGATCGCCGGCGTATGCCGCAAGGTGGCAAGGAAGATCGCCGAAGGGCAAAAAGACGTTACCAAAATCACTGCTGCCAATATACACCGCTTTCTTGGGGTGCCTAAGATACTGCCTGAGTCAGAGCAGGAGAAGAGCGAAGTCGGGGTTGCCACAGGTCTTGCATGGACAGAGGCTGGAGGCGAGATCCTTTATATAGAGACTTCCATACTCAAGGGAAAGGGAAGCCTCATCCTTACAGGTCACCTGGGTGATGTAATGAAGGAGTCGGCCCAGGCAGCGCTCAGTTATGCCAGGTCGAAGGCCATGGATTTCGACATCCCGGAAGACTTTTATGAAAAGAACGACATCCATATACATGTCCCTGCCGGCGCTATTCCAAAAGACGGGCCTTCGGCAGGGGTTACAATGGCCGCATCTCTTATTTCCGCATTGACAAAAATACCTGTCAGCAAGGACGTGGCGATGACAGGAGAAATTACTCTCAGGGGGAGGGTGCTGCCGATCGGGGGGCTGAAGGAAAAGGCCCTGGCAGCCCTGATGGCGGGGATAAAGACGGTAATTATCCCCAGCAGGAATAAAAAGGACCTTGATGATATTCCAAAGGAGCTGCGGAAGAAGATAAACTTCATTTTTGCCGACCGTATAGATGAAATACTGAAAGTAGCTTTGTTGAAGAAGGAAGCCAGGAAGAAGCCGGATAAGCGTCCGGTAAAGACCGTCGGCAGGCGGGCAAGGGCGTAAAAGTGAAGGTGAAAGGTGAAAGGTA
>JACQYJ010000034.1 GCA_016208525.1 Deltaproteobacteria bacterium
GTCTATTCCGTTTATGGCCTTTGACGGGACCAATCTTCTGGTCACATGGTCGGATGGCAGGAATGACTTGAATCACGATGGCGTCTGTGACACTGGAGAAGGGACATGCTGGGATGCTTATGGACAATACATCAGCAAGGCGGGAGCCCTTGTCGGCTCGGAGTTTGTGATCAACAACGATGCAGACAACCAGTTTGGAATAGTAACAGGATTCAATGCCGGCAAGTACCTTGTATTGGTGAATACCGGATTCATAAGATTAACAACTGGTGAGTGGTTATTCGGCGATGTCTACGGTGTGTTTATAACGCCGTAAGAATCACATTTTCACCCTCCCCTTCATCCCCTCCCATCAAGGGAGGGGAGACTTTAAGCAAGAAGAGAGGAAAGTTTGTAGTCCGTAGGATGGGTGAAGCGGCAGCGCACCCATTATTAAATGTCGGGTCCGCTTTGCTTGACCCGACCTGCTTGCCTTCCATCAATTTTTAGCGGTAGTTTGCGTCATACCAAAGAGCGGCGGGAAGGTAACGGAGCTATTAAGCCATTCTCATTACATACGAACCAGCTTGATCCCTATCTTTGCCGCAACCTGGGAAAGAGTTGTATCGGAGCAAAGAAACCTTGATGTTTGCAAGCTGTGTGCAATAGAGAGGTGAAGGGCGTCAAGGGTCCTGAGGCCGTATCTGCCTCCAAGCTCCCTTATGAAATCCGCTGCCTTCAGATAATGCCGCTCATCAAGCGGAATCATCTCTATCTTTTCTGTCTGCATATCGTCAAGGAACGGATTCCACAGTACCGTCTCCTTCTCCTTTTTCAGATCGCCCATTCTTACCTTTTTTGCCAGTGCGGATGCCATTTCAGTAAGAGTCAAATGTGAGACGAAAATACGGTCAGCCTTTAAAAGTAAGGCCTCTATCTTCTCGCTGTCGGCCTCCGGGTAATAATATTTGACGAGAGAGCTTGTATCTGCGTAGATTAAGGTCATCAGTATCTTTCTTCCTCTCTAGATTCAATAACGATTTCAGAGAGGGGTTTCCCTTTCGCCATCATCGAGTCACGTAACTCCTTGTGGCTCAAGAGCCGCCCCTTTGCCTTCCTTTGAATGGCGCTGATCTTAGCTACAGGCTCCTCTCTTTTTGTGATGATGACCTCCTCCCCCTTCTCTACCCTTGACAGGTATTCTGTGAAGTGCTGTCGCGCCTCTTTCACCCCTGCTGTAATCACTTTATTCACCTCCGCAAGTTAAGATGCTACCAGTGTATATCAGATGGGTTCCGTTGTCAAAGCTTGCCAAAATAAATAAGCGGATTGTCAGTTTGCGATGGACATTCGATGTAAAACCTAAAAACTGCAAACCACAGAGTTCACAGAGATTAATCAGAGAAACACAGAGGTTTTTCTTAAATATTATAATTTTGTCCTCTGTGCCTCTCATCTTTTCTCGGTGTCCTCTGTGGTTAAGGACTTTTGCAAGAGGCTCGAAAGTTTTTCTTTTGGCATTAAAGGGTTTCCTTATTGTGCTCTGTAGTTCGATTGCAGGATTCAGGTATCATTCTTATGCCGCATCCAGGACTCAGCCGGTGAATAAAGATTGGCGCTCCTGCATCGCCTTAACAAATTTATCCATATCCTCTTTTGTATTCATCTCCGTTGCGCAAAGGAGGATATGTCTGTCGAGATGCGGGTAGAAGCGCTTCATCGAAATCCCTCCCCATATTCCTTTATCCGACAATGCTTTAAGGAGTTCTTCTGGATTTCTGTCCACTTCAATTACAAATTCGTTAAAAGTCGGGGCATTAAAGGAAAGCTTTACGCCCTTTATCCCCTGCAATCCCTTTTTCAGGTATTCTGCCTTTGAAAGGTTGAGCCTTGCAAGTTCCATCATCCCCTTTTTCCCGAGCATGCACATATATACAGTTGCCGCCAGGGCGCAGAGGCCCTCATTGGTGCAAATGTTTGATGTGGCCTTCTCCCTCCTTATATGCTGCTCCCTTGTGGAAAGGGTCAGGATGAAACCCCTGTTCCCGTCTTTGTCCGTGGTCTCCCCTACAAGCCGGCCAGGCATCTGTCTCATGAACTTTTCTCGGGTTGCAAAAAAGCCGAGGTAGGGCCCTCCAAAAGAGAGAGCGATTCCAAGAGACTGTCCCTCTCCAATTACGATATCCGCCCCTAATTCTCCAGGGGACTTCAAGAGACCCATTGACACCGGCTCGCTTATGACGACTATGAATATGGCTCCGTTTTTCCGCACCAGTTCACCAAGGGCCTTAAGGTCTTCAAGGCATCCGAAGAAGTTGGGCTGCTGGATAACAAGGCACGATGTCTCTTCATCTATATGCCGTTCTACTGCCTCTGGAAGGGTCATCCCCGCTTCAGTGCAGTGCATAATCTCTTCTATTGTTACCTGCCGGGTCTTGAGATAAGTGCTTACAACTTCCCTGTATTCGGGGTGAAGGGCTGAGGATACAACCACCTTTTTGCGGTTGTTTATGCGCCCTGCCATGAGGACAGCCTCAGCTGTAGCAGATGCCCCCTCGTACATGGATGCGTTGGCCGCATCCATCCCTGTAAGCTGACAGATCAGGGTCTGATACTCAAATATTGCCTGAAGCGTCCCCTGGCTTATCTCCGGCTGGTAAGGGGTGTAGGATGTGTAAAACTCGGAGCGTAAAAGGGTATGGTTTACAACGCTTGGAATATAGTGGTTATAGGCGCCTGCGCTTATAAAGGAGATATGGTCATCAACTGTGACGTTATTTCCGGCCAGCTTTTTCATCTCCGCCGTCAGTTCCTGCTCTGAGAGGCCGGAAGGGAGGTTTAGCAGGCTTTTGAGCCTGATATCTTCAGGAATGGTTCGGAACTGGTCGTCCAGAGATTTCGCTCCCACAGCCTGAAGCATCTCTTCTATATCTTTTCCGGTATGAGGGACGTAAGGCATAAAATCTCCATTCTCACCACGAAGGACACAAAGATAATCTAATGGCTCTTCTTTGCGCACTCTGTGACCTTTGTGGTTAAATCATTTTTTGACTTAAAAACTGCAAACCACAGAGACCACAGAGATAAATTTTGGTATAAAAACTTTTTA
>JACQYJ010000035.1:0-4089 GCA_016208525.1 Deltaproteobacteria bacterium
GAGGGCTGGAGCGGAATTTTTGTATTAAGTATACAATAAACTACCCGGTCCGTAAAGTGAAAACTTCCTTGACAAATACCTCTGCGGGGCGGTAAACTTCATGCAATTATTTTTTGGAGGTGGAGAATGTTTGAACGGGTTTTGATACCAACCGACCTTTCGTTGGAATCAGATAAGATATTTGACTACGCCCTGAATTTAAGCGGTCTCAAGGAAGTCGTTGCTGCTCACTCCGTTGAGGCATCAGCTTATGAATTGATTAAGGAGCGTATAAGCGATGAACCTGAAGAAGCTGTTTCGTCTCATGGAATAAACCCGTCAGCCGTTGAGGCCGGACATCTGCTGCAGGAGATCAAAAGAAGAGAGGAGAGGCTTTCGGAAAAAGGGAAGAGGCTCCGTGACGCCGGCATAAAATTTAGAGCCGTTGTTCATGAAGGTAATATGACTGATATGGCTATAGTGGAGCTGGCCGAAAAGGAGAACGCCTCTCTCATTCTTCTTGGTTCTCACGGCAAATCTCCCTTGGAAGAAATACTCTACGGCAGCGTTTCAGAAAAAGTTGCGAGAAAAGCCACTGTCCCTGTATTAATTGTAAGGTATGAACTGTTTGATAAAACAGCCCCTGCCGACCTGGCTGCCAATACCTTCAGAAAGGTTCTTTTTCCTACAGACCTCAAACCTGGCTCAGACAAGGTTGTAGACCTTTTGCAGCTAATAAAACCAGAGGAAGTAACTGTACTTTACTCAGTACAGCAACAGGAAGAAGAGGAAGAGGAAGACAGGAAGGTAAGAAATAAAAAACTGGCAAATGTGCAAACCGAGTTGGGTGCGGCAGGGATAAAGGCCGAGGTGATACTCTGCCACGGCGACATACTGGAAGATATCCTCGAGGCCTCGGAAGGGGCAAGTTCTGTTGTAATGGCCTCTCACGGAAAGGGGGTATTAAAGGAATGGCTTACAGGAAGTATCTCTCTGAATGTGGCGAGAATGGCCAGGGTGCCGGTCTTGTTCGCTCACGAAGGGGATGTCTCGTTTTAGACCACGCCTGCCTTTAGCAGGTCGTGCAGGTGGACAATCCCCGCAATCTTTTCCCCATCCATAACAAATAAGGAGGTTATAGAGTGCTGCTCCATCTTCTGGAGCGCCTCGGCGGCAAGGGCGGCTGCATCTATCTTTTTAGGGTTTCTGGTCATTATTTCAGAGACTTTTTTGTTCAGGACGTCTGACCCTTTTTCCATAGCCCTTCTGAGATCTCCGTCGGTGATAGCCCCTTCCAGAAACCCTTCATCGTCAATAACTCCTGTGACCCCAAACCTCTTCGAGGTTATCTCAAAAAGGGCCACCTTCATTACTGTATTTTCCGTGACAAGGGGGATAGCCTCTCCGGTATGCATAAGATCTGACACCCTCACTAAAAGCCTCTTGCCAAGGCTTCCCCCGGGATGAAGCAAGGCAAAATCTTCTTTTTTAAACCCACGCTTGTCTAAAACGGCCACCGCCAGGGCGTCACCCATCGCGAGGGTTGCTGTTGTGCTGGCCGTCGGCGCAAGACCAAGCGGGCAAGCCTCCTCTTTTACACTGATATCAAGAACCGCATCCCCGGACTTTGCAAGGGTTGAGCTACGGTTCCCGGTCATGGATATCAATGGAAGGCCCATTCTCTTCACAACCGGGATTATTTGGGAGATCTCGTTACTCTCCCCGCTGTTGGATATCGCTAAACAATCTTCCCCTTGCATAAAAAAACAAGGTCAACTGCCTTGACAAAAGACTCGTTGATCCTTTCTGTCAGGGCAGAAATGGCCTCAGCCTCAATCTTTAGCACTTTTTTCGCCTGCTCGATTACCAATCTTTTCTCCCGTTGACTGCTCTCTCAATCTCTTTAAGCCTTCCCAACAGATCAGACAACTCTTTTAATGCTATTGAATTCGGCCCGTCGCACAGCGCCTTTTCCGGGTCTTCGTGGACCTCCATGAATACGGCATCAACCCCAACTGCAACGGCGGCCCTGGCGAGGTCGCCTACAAACTCCCGCTGCCCTCCTGACGAAGTACCCTTGCCTCCTGGAAGCTGGACGGAGTGGGTTGCATCAAAGACAACAGGGTATCCGAAAGAGCGCATGATCGGCAGCGCCCGGAAGTCTACTACAAGGTTGTTGTAGCCAAATGAGGCTCCCCGTTCCGTAAGCAGGATATTGTTGTTCCCCGTGTATAAAACCTTTTCTATTACATTCTTCATGTCCCAGGGGGCCAGGAACTGTCCCTTCTTCACATTTACCGCCTTCCCTGTCCTGGCGACCTCAACGACAAAGTCCGTCTGGCGACAGAGGAAGGCAGGTACCTGAAGACAGTCAAGCACTTCTGATGCAGGGCCAATCTCATCGAATCTGTGCACGTCGGAGAGAAGTGGGATGCCGAAGGTCTCCTTTACTTTGGATAGGATTTTAAGACCGCTTACAAGCCCAGGCCCCCTGTAAGAAGAAATCGAAGACCTGTTGGCCTTGTCGTAAGAGGACTTGAATATGAGGGGGATAGAGAGCTTAGATGCAATCTCTTTAAGGGCCTCTGCGGCCTTTAGAGTGGATGTCTCATTTTCTATGATACAGGGGCCCGCAATCAGGGCCAGGGGATTCCCCCCTCCAATATGCGCAGTACCGACAGATACCGTCCTGGTCAAGATATTTCCCCCGTACTCCTCTGACCACTCTTTTTAATGGCCGCCTTTATGAAATCCCTGAATAACGGATGGGGCTCCATGGGCCGCGACTTGAACTCCGGATGGAACTGACAGCCGAGAAACCAGGGATGTTCCTTTATTTCAACGATTTCCACGAGGGAGTTGTCCGGCGACACGCCGCTTATTGTGAGACCCTTCCGGGTCATTATCTCCCTGAAGCGGTTGTTGAACTCGAACCTGTGCCTGTGTCTCTCTGAAATATTATCAATGCCGTATGCAGCCATGGCATAAGTTCCGTCAGCTACCCTGCATGGGTAAGCCCCAAGCCTCATAGTCCCTCCCATCGTTTCAAGCCCCTGCTGAGTCTCCATCAAGGCAATTACGGGATGGGTCGTGTCGCCGGAAAATTCGCTGGAATTGGCATCCATAAAGCCGCCGATGCTTCTGGCAAACTCTATAACCGCAAGCTGCATACCGAGGCAGATACCGAAGAACGGGATATTGTTCTCCCTTGCATACCTGATGGCGGTTATCTTTCCCTCGACCCCTCTGGAACCAAATCCTCCTGGGACAAGGATTCCATCAGCCCCTGCGAGTATATCTTTTATATCCCCCTTCTCTATGTCCTCTGAATCGACATAATGCAGGTTCACCCTGCAGTCATTGGCTATCCCTGCATGTGTAAGCGCCTCGTTTAAGCTCTTGTACGACTCCTTGAGGGTCACGTATTTCCCGACAACGGCAATATTGACCGACCCCTTCGGCTCTTTGACCTTCCTTACTATATCTTCCCATGCCGAGAGGTTGGGAGAGCGGGTCCAGATGTTGAGTTTTTCAACGATCTTATTGTCAAGTCCCTCCTTGTTGAATACGATCGGCACCTCATATATTGACTCCACGTCCTTGGCAGTTATAACAGCTTCTTTTTCTATGTTACAGTATAAGGCGATCTTCCCCTTCAGTTCAGGAGAGAGATACCTGTCAGTCCGGCAAAGGAGGATATCCGGCTGGATGCCAATCTCCCTCAGTTCCTTCACAGAGTGCTGGGTAGGCTTGGATTTGAGTTCTCCGGCAGTGGCTATGTATGGAACGAGGGTAAGGTGTATGTAAAGGGCGTTCTCCTTCCCCACGTCAAATCTGAACTGCCTGATGGCCTCAAGGAAGGGGAGGGATTCAATGTCTCCAACGGTCCCTCCTACCTCGATTATTGCAATGTCTGCGCCGTTCGGCACCTCTAATATCCTCCTCTTTATCTCATCTGTTATATGGGGGATAACCTGTACCGTGCCTCCAAGATAGTCCCCCCTTCTCTCCTTGGCTATGACGGTATCGTAGACCTGGCCTGTAGTAAAGTTGTTCTTCTTCAGCATCCTGGTGGAAACGAACCTCTCGTAATGACCCAGGTCAAGGTCT
>JACQYJ010000035.1:4108-6260 GCA_016208525.1 Deltaproteobacteria bacterium
TCTGTCTCCGCTCCGTCGTCTGTTACAAAGACCTCGCCATGCTGATAAGGACTCATTGTCCCGGGGTCAACGTTTATATATGGGTCAAGCTTCTGGTGGGTCACAGTAAGTCCGCGGCACTCCATAAGCGCCCCTATGCTCGCCGCTGCAAGCCCCTTACCAAGGGAGGACACAACCCCGCCTGTAACGAATATGAACTTTGTCTTCATTTTTATAAGCTCCGGTGTTTTATTCCTTGTACCATATATGCTGACCCATTTTCAAGGGTGAAAGGAGAAATGGAATAAGACCCGTATTGACTTTATTACCTAAATCTAAAGCATGAGAACACAGAGAAGAAAAGGGTTTTAAAACGTTTTTATACTCAAAAAATTTCTCTGTGGTCTCTGTGGTTTGCAGTTTTTAGGTTTTACAACGGCTTAGTTCAATTACAAATACCTCCACGGCAACACCGTAATCATGTCAGTCAGCTTCTCCGGGGCTCTTCCTGCAGTTATATCAAAGGCCTTTTTAACCTTTCCCTGGTACGTCTTGATGAAGCTCGATAGTCCGCGGAGTGAGGATAAGGCCACCTTTGAACCGGCTTTTATCTCAATGGGAATAATCGAAGTGCCAGTATCTATGACGCAGTCCACTTCCGCGCCCGCCCCGGTCCGCCAGTAATGAACTTTATAATCCAGGTTCTGCGAACGTATCCTACGGATGAGCTCAAGAATGACCGCGTGCTCAAAAAGCTTTCCTTTGTCCGCGTTCAGCAGGTCTTCAGAAAGCGGCACACGCGCAAGCGCGTTCCGCACTCCGGTGTCGAAAAAATAGTAACGCGGAGATGTGAGAATTCTTTTCCGGGCGTTCTTGAGATAGGGTTCGAGCTTTTCGACCACAAGTGTGTCTTCCAGAATGTTGTAATATTCCTTGATGGTGGGAACGCTTACGCCGGATTCCATTGAAAGTTTCGTGAGATTCGGGTTTATCCCAGATTCCTGGGCCGCCAGTTCCAGAAACCGTCCGAAGTTGCCGATCTTCCGGCTCAGGGCCTCCGCCCGGATTTCCTCTTCCAAATAGATTTGCGTGTAGGACTTCAGGAGATCGGCGCGTTCCTTATCGTCCCGCTCACCAGCGATTCCCGGCAGCGCTCCGAAGATCAGGGACTGCTCAAAAGAATACCCCTTGATAGAGTTGATGTTCGGCATCCGGAACAGCCCTTGTGCATTGTCCTCCAGCCACCCGAATTCGTTCCATTGCAGCGGATCCAGCCGGAAGGCCCTGACGCGGCCGGGCAGCAGATTCACACCCTTTCTCCGCAGCTTTCGCGCTGACGAACCGGTAATGAGGAAAGACGCCTTCTTCTCGTCTATCAAATACTGGACGCTGTCGAATATGCCGGGAACTTTTTGCGCCTCGTCCACGAACACGAGCGGTTTGCCGGATCGCGCCTGAATCTGCCTGACTATTGCAGCCGGGTCGCGCTCAAGTTCAAGACGTATTTCCGGGTTTTGCAAGGGGTATTCCATGTTGTTTTTCGCGCCGTTAAGGAATTTCTTGATCAGGAAGGTTTTACCCGTCTGCCGCGGACCAAGGACGAATGCTGACTGGCCTTTCTTGATGAGCTGCCGGATCGGCTGCTCCAGATTCCGGATATATTCTTTATATTTACCTTGCATATTTAAAGTATATATCAAGCACGATTAAACGCAAGTTCTTTTTCTTGATGAACTCGTAAAAAGTTAATTTTGTCACCCTGAACGAAGTGAAGGGTCTGCTTAACTGTTTGAAAAGACAAGATTTAGGTTATATTTCAAGACTTGACCCCTAACTTCCCATAGACGAGAACTCTTGCCGCAATCAACAATAAATGCTATCCTGCAACCCATGATAAACTCGCTATGCATATCATCCCTTGTACTCTATTTATCTGGAATGATTTTTGTCTCATTCGGAAAGGTAAAAACCTACAAGGTTATCACAACCGCGGGGCTGCTTTTGCATACAACCGCACTGGTCATGAGAACCATAGAGGTGGGGCACGCCCCTATGGCCAACAGGTACGAGACACTCATGTTCTTCAGCTGGGCCATAATCCTTACGAATCTGGTTGTGGTCTTCAGGTACAATATTGCAAAGACATCTCTGATAACAACGCCAATAGGGGTCA
>JACQYJ010000078.1:0-1693 GCA_016208525.1 Deltaproteobacteria bacterium
GCTATTGCAGAATATAGGTAGGACATAAAACATTATCCACAGATGGCACAGATTACACAGATTGATAAAACGTGTTAAAAAAGATTGTAGCGGATGTGTGTAATTGCCCAAATAAATATTGGGTTTATGCAGTCAGTTATTTTTTTAATAATTTGCGAAATCTGTGTAATCTGTGGACAAAAAAAGAGGGGTTATATGCGTAGAAACAAGATTTCAATCATAGGGGCCGGGAACGTAGGGGCGACTGCTGCTCACTGGGCGGCATCAAAGGAGCTTGGAGACATAGCGCTGCTTGATGTGGCAGAAGGGGTGCCCCAGGGGAAGGGGCTGGACCTTCTGGAGGCAGCTCCGATTGAGGGTTTCAACTGTCGTATCACAGGGACCAATTCCTACAAGGACACTGCTGACTCCGATGTTGTCATTATAACGGCTGGGCTTGCCAGGAAACCCGGAATGAGCAGGGACGACCTCCTCCTTAAGAATGCCGAGATAATAAAAGAGGTGTCTAAGCAGGTAGCAAAGTATTCACCAGAGGCATTTATAATAATGGTTTCCAACCCGCTGGATGCTATGGCTCATGTGGCGATGAAGACCACAGGATTTCCAAAAAACAGGATAATAGGTATGGCAGGCGTCCTCGATGCCGCAAGGTTCAGGACATTTGTGGCAATGGAGCTTAATGTATCTGTGGAGGACGTCCACGCCATAGTCCTTGGAGGTCATGGGGACACCATGGTGCCTGTGGCGAGGTTCTGCAACGTTTCCGGCATCCCATTGACTACGCTGCTTTCCAAGAAAAAGATAGATGCGATAGTGGAAAGGACAAGGAACGCGGGAGCAGAGATAGTAAATCTCCTAAAGACGGGCAGCGCGTATTACTCCCCCGCCTCATCCGCAGTCCAGATGGCAGAGGCGATCCTGAAGGACAAGAAAAGGGTTATCCCCTGCGCCGCATATCTCGATGGAGAATATGGCATAAATGGCCTGTTTATAGGCGTTCCCGTGAAGCTTGGCGCCGGGGGGATAGAGGAGATATTCGAGCTTGAGCTCACTCCCCACGAGATGGAGGAGCTAAAAAAATCTGCAAAGGCAGTCAAAGGTATTATGAGTGTCCTAAAGATGTGAAATCAGGATGGGAACCTCCTTTGGTATCGGGATAGAGATGCGCCAAATTCATATAGATGAGATAATCGGAAAAGTCAGGGAGCTCTCAATAGAGATCAATATCAACCTTGGCAAGGACGTAGCCGACGCCCTTGAGAAGGCTCATGATATTGAGGAATCCCCTGCCGGTAAACAGACCCTCTCATACCTCCTCGAAAACATAAGTATTGCGAGGGAAGAGTCTGTTCCTATATGCCAGGACACCGGCCTCGCTGTCATATTTCTTGAGATTGGCCAGGATGTTCATATTGTCGGCGGCGACCTGAAGGATGCCATAAATGAAGGGGTCAGACAGGGGTACCGTGAGGGTTATCTCAGGAAGTCTGTTCTTGACGACCCGATCCTGAGAAGAAATACCGGAGACAATACCCCTGCCGTAATACATATTGATATTGTTCCAGGCTATAAATTAAAGATAAGGATGGCTGCCAAGGGCGCAGGCAGCGAAAACTCCTCCGCAATGAGGATGATGAAGCCCTCTGACGGAGTTGAAGGGATAAAGGAATTTATCCTTGATACAGTTACAAGC
>JACQYJ010000078.1:1729-3953 GCA_016208525.1 Deltaproteobacteria bacterium
CAAACCCCTGCCCCCCGATTATTGTAGGAATAGGTATAGGCGGCGACTTCGAGATGGCTCCCACACTGGCCAAAAAGGCCCTGTTCAGACGCCTTGGAGATCATAATCCGGCCCCTCATATTGCAGACCTTGAAATGGAGATACTTGAAGAGGTGAACGGGCTTGGGATAGGACCGGAAGGGTTCGGAGGAACTGTCACCGCAGTGGCCGTTCATATAGAGGCAGCGCCCTGCCACATAGCATCCCTGCCTGTTGCGGCGAACATAGACTGTCATGTTTCAAGGCACAGGGAAGTAATGCTATAGCGCTATCCCTGATTTGGCCCCAAAGTCGACAAAACAGTTGACAGCCCTGCAAAATTATCAATAATAAAACATGGCACAGAAAAAGAGACTTGCGGAAACCCTTGTTGAAGAAGGGATAATTACAGAGGCCCAGCTTCAAAGCGCCCTTCAGAGGCAGCTCATCATGGGCGGCAAGATAGGGACAAACCTCGTTGAGCTTAAGTATATATCAGAGAAACAGCTCGTTGACGTCCTGAGCAAGATATACAGAATCCCTTATGCAACCCCTGATCTATTCCTGAATATTCCCCTTGATGTCATCAGTTCTATCCCAAAGGAAATAGCCGTCAGGCATAAGATTGTCCCCATAAAAAAAGAGCAAAAAAATCTTACCATAGCCATGGAAAATCCTAATGACATAAGGATTATAGATGAGCTGAGTTTCATGACAGGGTGCAGGATCACAGCCATTGTTGCCTCCGAGATTAGAATTGCCTTTGGTTTGGAAAAGTACTATGACCAACCCCGCAACATCAGGTATATCGAGATAAAGCGCCCAAAGCAAGATGAGTTCGTTGTAGAAGAAAATCTGACCCTCGCAGAACTCACTTTCACGCCATTGCATGATATCGACAAAGAAGTGAAACCGGCTGATAATTCGCAGTGGCTCAGTGGGGACTACGATGAAGAACCTGCGTCCCTTGCAGATTATCAAAAACCAAAAGAGCATCCGGTTGCAGATCTACAGATTGGCGAAGCTGCTTCTAAACCGATAACCTTTCAGGACATGGTAAAAAAGCTGATAAACATTGACACGAGAGATAATGCAATAAAGGTGATTCTTGATTATATATCTCAACATGTTGAGAACGTTATATTTCTGGTGACATCCGATTCCGAAGCAAAGGCGTGGAATGCTAAATGCAAAGGGATGGAGTACGGCAGTATCTCAGATTTAAAAATAAGCTTTGGCGGTCCATCCGCATTCCTAACGGTAAAAAACAGTGAACAGCCATATTACGGCGAGATAACGAGTTTTCCTTTCGATGAAGATTTCTTGAGCAAGATAGGCAGGAAAAGACCTCTCACGGTCTACCTTGTCCCGATCATGCTGAAGACAAAGATGGTTTCAATCCTTTATATCGATAATGGCAATAAAGCCATCCCGTCGGAGAGGATAGCGGAGATAAATTCCATGATAGAAAAGCTCTCTATCGTCTTTGAGATATTTGTGCTAAAGAAAAAGGCCGAGGCAAAAAAGTGAATACTACAGCGCCTTAGACGGAGCCTC
Organism: Deltaproteobacteria bacterium; assembly: GCA_016208525.1. Classification (GTDB taxonomy): domain Bacteria; phylum Desulfobacterota; class JAENJC01; order JAENJC01; family JAENJC01; genus JAENJC01. The sequence continues at coordinate 3,305 of JACQYJ010000078.1, forward strand.
CTCAAAATATGTAACTGACCCGGTATGGTCTGGGCAGAAGCAGTATCCTCCGGGGATCGGCCACTCTATGCACGAGCACTGGTTTTCAAGCCTCGGGTCGTAGCTTATGTAACACCAGGAAGGCTTCAGGGTCGCGCCCATACCAAGCCCTCCCACTACCCTCTGAAAAGAGACGACACTCTCGCCCTTCTCATCCCTCCATGAATATGCGTCAACTGCAAGGGACAGGAGAGCAAGGACAGTCACTGTCCCGATAAAGATGAGGTAAAAATCGCTTCGTTTTGACATTGCCCGCCCTTTCAATTAATGTTCGTGCCCTTCTTCCTTGAACATCTCCTCAGCTGTCTCAACCTTCCCGCCGTGCTCCTTCTGGAACTTCTCGGCATCCTCCCTCTTTGAGAAGGCCACAATGCTCTGCCCGCCCATAACAGGCTTGATATCACTCCCTCTAACATAGAAGGCCTTATAGGCGTCTATGAGCTTGCCTGTGTTGTAATCAACGGACTCCAGTGTCTTGACATCCTTTTTGATGTTCTCCAGAAGCATGACTGTGCAACCTTCGTTGCAGGCCTTCTGCTTCTTCCCGTCATTTGTCGTTACAACAAAGTGCTGCCTCTTTGCCTCATTCACCTTCATGCCGCATAGAGCA
>JACQYJ010000078.1:3986-6412 GCA_016208525.1 Deltaproteobacteria bacterium
ACCGACAACAACAGCTTTTTCATTTCATCCTCCTGAAACTTCGGGCCTGCTCCCCTGTCCGGACACCTTCGACCTTCTTCCCCCTGAACCGACCGGTAAAACTGAAAGCAGAAGATGGCTAAATAGAACATATCTTTCTGACTGCGTCAATGACAAAATCCACCTCTTCCATCGTATTGAAATAACCTGGAGAAAGTCTTACGGTTCCCTGCGGGAACGTACCTATAGTCCTGTGGGCGTCAGGGGCACAGTGGAGGCCTGCCCTGGCCATAATGCCGAATGACGAATCGAGGACGAATCCGACATCCGACGGGTCTTTCCCTGTTATGTTAAATGCAACGACGGCCATCTGCCTGTTTGTATCGCCAGGGCCGTAAACCGTGACCCCTTTTATCTCCATAAGACCCTTAATAAGCCTGTCTGTGAGGTTGGCCTCATGGCTCCTTATTTTATCAATCCCTACCCTCAAGACAAACTCAACACCCTCCCCAAGCCCGCCTATGCCTGGGGTGTTCATAGTCCCTGCCTCAAATCTCTCAGGTAGGGTATCGGGCATGGTGTCCATCTCAGAGTTGCCTCCAGTCCCGCCGTATTTTATAGGTTCCAGCTGGACAGAAGGGGATATATACAGAAACCCCGTTCCCTGAAGTCCAAAGAGGCCCTTGTGTCCCGGACATGCCAGCATGTCAATGTTGTCCCTTTCCACGTCAATCGGCAGCATCCCTGCGGTCTGGGCAGCGTCGACAAGGAATACAATCCCCTTCTCTCTTGCAATTGCCCCGATCTCCAGAATCGGGTTTATGCTTCCTGTCACGTTGGATGCATGGGTTATGGCGATAAGTCTGGTTCCCGGTCTTATCGCCGCTCGAACATCCTCCGGGCTGAGAATCCCTTCCGATGAGCATCTCACCCTTGCGCATTCAACCCCGGTCTTTTCCAGGGCCTTCAGGGGCCTGACTACGGAGTTGTGCTCCATGCTCGAAGTTATTGCGTGGTCGCCAGGGCGGAGAAGTCCTTTTATGCCGATGTTCAAAGCCTCTGTAGTATTGGATGTAAAAACTATCCTTGAAGAGTCCTCTATATTGAAGAGTCGGGCTATGGAATCCCTTGCATCAAGGATGATCCTGTTAGCCTCCAGGGCCATCCTGTGGCCGGATCGGCCCGGGTTAGCGCCAACACTCCTCATGATGTGGTCAACCTTCCGGTAGACCTCCTCCGGCTTAGGGAAGGTGGTGGCAGCATTGTCGAAGTAAATCACCTGAAAATCTCCCCTAACCCCTCTTTGTTAAAGAGGGGGACATAAACTTTCCCCCTTTGGAAAAGGGGGATCAAGGGGGATTTTCATCCTCCCTTGTGACAGCAGGTCATGGATGTTTCACATGGATAAATATAGCATAGATTGGGTATTTGAGGAAAGGGCTTTGAAAACCGGAGAGGAGACTTAGGTGGCGAGGCAAGGGTTTAACCTATAAAAAGCATCAATTCTTAAACCTTCTTTTTTGGAATAGAAGGATGAAATACCCCTTGTATTGTCGAAAGACCTCAGAACTCTGATTACTGTATTTTTCCTTGAGGTTACTGATCTTTTTTCCGAAAACCAACTGAACTGATTTTGACAAGAAAGGGTAGCGTCTGTATAGAAACTCCGCAAGCGCCTCTTCCACGGGAAATAGTTTGGTTTGAATCAGGTCATTATAAATATCCATGGTAGGGGCGACCCGCTCGGTAATATCCGTCTTAGTCATCAAAACATATCCTTGTTCATCCGCTGCCTGTAAATATGCATCCAACATGTGCCCGGATTTGCTGATATTGGGGCGTGCGATCTCTCTCAGCTTGAAGAAGTCGGAAACAAGCACATAGCCCCCTGGTCGTAGATATTTGGAGTTTTGCTCCCATCCCTCTTTTACTTTCACATATTGACATGATTCCGACATCAGGATCAGATCGAAATATCCGGGCGGCAAATCCCGGACATTCTCATATAGATCTGTGCATGTGGTCACTTTCCCACTTGTGTTCTCGAGCGTTTTCTGAATCAGGTAAGGGTCTGGCGCTATGCAAGTAACCTCGTATCCATGTTGGACTAATACCTTCGCCATCCCGCCGCTCCCGCAGCCGACATCCAGAATCCTATGTACATCCTGCGGCACAAAACCGAGCAGTTGTTGCGCATATACCTCTTGAGCATGAGGTAAGGTGGAAAGTTTGATCTGATCCCCTTCATCAAAGTAACCAAAATGGAGATGTTTTAATCCCAGCAGCTGCTCTGCAAGGCGGAGAGCGATATCATTATAGTAGGTCTTCTTATGTCTGTGTCTTTGTCGCGCCATTATGAACCTCCAAAATTGGGCATCAAAATTTTACCTCAGAAGAGTTTTCCTCAGATGGCTACTTGATTATCTTCAGCATATCCTTGAAAAGAG
>JACQYJ010000079.1 GCA_016208525.1 Deltaproteobacteria bacterium
CATGAGAGGATACATAAAAGCCTTGAAAAAAGTGTTGTTGAAGGAAAAGAGGCGCACACTCTTATTGACATATTAGGACCCGATAATGCTCAGGCCCACACTGGTTCTAAAGCAGTGCAGGATGAACACGATCATGGTCAATCTTCAAATAGTGAAGATGCCCATCGGCATGAAGAGGAAGGGAAACCCCTGCTGAAAGATGAGGATATGGATATGATGAGTGAAGGACAGAATATGATGCAAACAGGGGAAGATAAACATCAGCACGGTGAAGGTATGCATGATAGCCCTATTATGGAGCTTGCCCATAAAAGGCTTGTAAGGGGACACCTCCATTTAATGGGCCTCGGTCTTGTTTCCGTTGTCGTCTCCTTAATCCTCGGCTTTACAAGCGCTCCTCCGCTTTTCAAGACCATTGCATCTGTTCTTACCGGTATCGGAGGGATTATCTACCCGGCAGCGTGGATAGTGATGGGCTACATGACACCTCGCCTGGGGCCTGACGGCGCTGAGGCTTATGTAACTCTTATTGCCGGACCTGGAGTCCTGCTCGTTTCATTCGGAATAGTTTCCGCAATCATCTTTCTTTTGAAAGACTCTTTTGCTCCGGCTGTTAAGCAAGAGCAGTGAAAGAGAGGCGGTCAAGAGGCAACTTGAAGTCCGGCTCCTTCTCATTTTGAGTGGGTAGAAACCTCCCCGGATGAACCTTCTTATGTGGCAAAAAACTGATTTAGCCACGGACTTACACGGACAAATGCGGACGGTTTTTGAAGAGAAAAGATTCAGGTAAAATACACATAAGTTTCACACAGATTAGACGGATCGGGGATTTGAGGTTTCCGGATGAGAACTAACTATAAAATAATGACAGCCGGATTTCTTGACGCAATGGGAAATGACCATTACAATATGATAGTCGGCATATCTTATAAAGAGCGCCCGCAAACTGTAAAAATCAGGAGGATAAAATGTTTAAGAAGGTAGGTACAATTCTTCTTCTGGGATGGTTGTTGTTTATACAAACTTCCCACGCCGTTCAACTACGCAAAGTGACAGACACAAGTCATGTCTGCATGGTCAACAACGAGGTCATGGGAAAGCCCCAGATACCTGTGAAGGTGGGAGAACAGACATATTACGGCTGCTGTAAAATGTGCGAGGGAACCCTTAAAAAAGACCGGAAGGCCCGTTATTCCATCGATCCGGTGAGCGGCAGGGAGGTTGACAAGGCAAAGGCGATCATTGGCGTAAAACCGGACGGTGGGGTATTATACTTCGAGAACGAGAGGAATTTTCAGGCATTTACTTTGAAATAGATGCGGCGAAGGAGGTAGTTATGGCAACTGACCCGGTCTGCAAGATGGACGTGGACGAAAGCGCACCTTTGAGAACAGAGTTTAACCTAAAAACGGCAGTTGGCCACGGACAAATGCGGACGGTTTTTGAAGAGAAAAGATTCAGGTAAAATACACATAAGTTTCACACAGATTAGACGGATCGGACGGATCAGGGCCGGATAATAACCTTTTGAGGCTTTTAAGTCAGTGAAAAAATTTGACGCAGATCCCGAAGCGGCCCTGCATCCAAAGAAAGAGATCATAAAGATAGGGGCTAAGAAGCGCCTTGCTAAGACTACGACAGTTACACTTGCAGTAGAGGGGATGACCTGCGCGTCATGTGTCAGGAACATTGAAAACGCCCTTAATAATGCAGATGGGGTGGCAAAGGCGGTGATAAACTTTGCCACAGAGAAGGTCACCATAGAGTATGACCCAAGGATCCTGGATGAGAAGGGCCTTGCCAGGATTGTTGAAGACCTTGGCGACAGGATACCTCTGACAAAGGCAGCCGAAGAGGAAAAAGACATAAAGAAGATGAGTAACGCCAGCTTCAAGATGCGCTCTGCATGGGGATTCTCGGTCCCTATAATACTGCTCATGATACTTCACATGGTGTTCAGCTGGCATCTCCCCGGCTTTGACCTGCTGATGATACTCTTTGCCCTTCCCGTTGTCTTCTGGAACGGTTACGAGACCCTCGTTGCAGCGGCAAAGGCCGCACGAAACCTGACTCCCAATATGGATACGCTTATTGCAATGGGCACCGGCGTTGCCTTTATTACAGGTCCGGTAAGGCTGGCAGGGTTCCCGATAGAAAACTACAGCGGTATTGCAGCCATGATCATGGCCTTTCATCTGACAGGCAGATATATCGAGGCGCTGGCCAAAGGCAGGGCCTCCCTTGCCATAAAGAAGCTCCTTCAGCTTGGGGCAAAGTCGGCGCGCGTCATTGTTAATGAGGAAGAGAAGGAGATACCTGTCGAACATCTCAGGGTTGGAGATATAATGGTTGTAAAGCCTGGGGAAAAGATACCGACCGACGGAATAATTACCGAAGGACAGAGCCAGATTGACGAATCCATGGCTACAGGTGAGTCTATGCCGGTTGGGAAAAAGACAGGTGACAGGGTCATAGGCGCTACAGTTAACCAGATGGGACTTTTGAAGGTCAAGGCCGATAAAGTCGGGAAAGACACGTTCCTCTCAAATGTCATCAAACTGGTGGAGGAGTGTCAGGGTTCAAAGGCGCCTATCCAGGAATTTGCAGACCGGCTCACTGCGGTTTTTGTCCCCTCTGTCATGGGGATTGCTATCGCCACCGTCCTTCTCTGGCTGGCATTCCCTTCTTTCTTTCTATCCATCATACAGCGTGCCTCATCCCTGGTCCCTTGGGTAAATCCATCCCAGAACATCCTGTCCTTATCGATCTTTGCAGGGATAGCGGTCCTTGTCATCGCATGTCCATGCGCCCTTGGCCTGGCTACACCTACGGCATTAATGGTAGGCTCAGGCCTTGGCGCCGAATACGGCATACTCATCAGGAAGGGTGAGGCGATCCAGACCATGAAAGAGATAAAGGCAGTGGTATTTGACAAGACCGGAACCATCACCAAAGGGAGGCCGGAAGTTACTGATTTAGTGGTCAGCAAGGGGACTGTCCCAGATTTACGGACGGAGCCTCGCTCCGTTGTAGAATCGGGACTGTCCCCGCTATCGGAGAATGAACTTCTACGTATAGCTGCCTCGGTGGAGGCAGGCTCCGAGCACCCTCTATCTACCGCAATTGTGAACGCTGCTCAGGACAAAAAGATAAGACTTGGTTCGCTTGCCGATTTTACGGCTATTGCAGGCCATGGTGTAAGTGGAAAGATAGATGGAAAGTCTGTCCTGGTAGGAAATCGGAAGATGATGAACGATTCGGGGATAGATTTCAGCGCGGTTCAGGCTGACCTCCTCAGCCTTGAAGATGAGGCAAAGACCGCCATGCTGGTTGCTATAGATGGAAAGATTGCCGGGATCATAGCTGTTGCAGACACCCTCAAGGACGACTCGGTTAAGGCAATAGCCGAACTCAGGGAGATGGGGTTGCAGACGGTCATGCTTACCGGCGATAACAGGAGAACCGCCGAGGCGATTGCAAAGAGAGTAGGTATCTCCATGGTTATATCAGAGGTACTCCCCCAGGACAAGGTCTCCGAGATCAAGAGGGTCCAGATGGAGATCGGAATGGCTGCCATGGTTGGCGACGGCATAAACGACGCCCCTGCCCTCACCCAGGCCAACGTAGGCATAGCCATAGGGACCGGGACTGACATAGCCATTGAGGCCTCGGATGTGACCCTTGTCAGGGGCGAGCTTTCCGGTGTGGTGAGCGCCATTAAACTTTCACGGGCGACATTCAGGAAGATCCGCCAGAACCTATTCTGGGCCTATTTCTATAACACCATAGCTATCCCAATCGCCATCTTCGGCCTTTTACACCCAGTCATAGCAGAGGCCGCCATGGCCTTCAGCTCCATAAACGTCATTACAAACTC
>JACQYJ010000010.1:0-5386 GCA_016208525.1 Deltaproteobacteria bacterium
CAGATACCCTGTGAAACTCGCAGGGGAGGAGATAGGATGGGTAACGGGAAACGGGAATGGTTCTTCAGTGGCCGCTCTCCTCACTCTTCTGGCAGGGAGAGAGCTTACGGAGAAATCTCTTGCCAATGAAACCCTTGAGAACTACAAGGAAATAAACCTCTTATATAATGTCTCCGAAAAGCTGGTCGGATGTCTTGATTCTAAAGAGGTTACAAAATTGATTATAGATGAAGCGCTTGGGATTATAAAGGGAAGCTGCGCATCGGCATTGTTGCTGGACGAAAAGACAGGGAGACTTGAAACAGTTTATGCAACCGGCAAGACCCGTACGATGAGCGCCGACGTAAAGGCGATGAAACCGGGTGAGGGGATCGCAGGGAATATCTTCCTTACAGGACAGGGGGAGATAATCAATGATGTGATGTCCGACCCGAGGTTCGTTAAGCGCGCAAATGATATATCCTCTCTTATTTGTGCGCCGCTTAAGACTAAGGATAAGGTTATAGGCGTCATCTGCATATCCAGTATAGAACCTGCCACTTATTCCGCACATGACCTCAAGCTCTTATCTGCTCTGGCGCTGCATGGGGCCATTGCCATAGAAAACGCAAGGCTGTATGAGGAGTTGAGGGAGACCTTCCTGGCTACCGTGCAAACTCTGGCAGAAGCAGTGGAAAAGAGAGACCCTTACACCGCTGGACATACTATTAGAGTCATGACCTATAGTCTTGTCGTTGGAGAGGCCTTGAAGTTATCAAAAAAAGAGATGAGAGATCTCGAACTTTCAGCGATATTACATGATATCGGGAAGATAGGTATTCGTGATATCGTGCTGTTTAAAGAGGGGAAACTCACAGAGGAAGAATATGCAATAATGACGACGCATTCTGAGCTTGGGGCAGAGATAATCAGTCATATAAAGCAGTTGAAGGATATGATTCCGGGTGTGAGGGGACACCATGAAAAGTACAACGGCTCAGGGTATCCGGATGGGTTGCATGGTGAGGATATTCCGTTAATAGCGAGGATCATCGCCGTTTCTGACGCATTTGACGCAATGACGTCCGACAGGCCATACAGGAAGGGGATGAACGTAAAGACCGCATTTGAGGAATTAAAAAAGTGCGCAGGTGTACAGTTTGATAAGGATGTTGTCAATGCCTTTATGAAGGTATATGAATCCCCAACTTATTCTGCGCTGTTTAATAAACATGTGGAGGCTTAGATGTCAAATAAGATACTGATAGTGGATGATGAACCTCATATTCGGCTCTTGCTCGAGCAGACCTTCGAGGAGTTTGCCGATAACGGAGTGGAGATACTCACTTCGGGAAATGGAGAGGAAGCCCTGGAGATCATCAAGACAGAGAGACCTGCCATAATCTACCTTGACGCTACGATGCCTGGTATGAATGGTTACGATGTCTGTAATATAGTAAAGAATGATCTGAAGTTAGAGAACGTTTATATCGTTATGCTTACAGCAAGGGGCCAGGAGCTTGACAAACAAAGAAGTGTGATGGCCGGCGCCGATTTGTATATGACGAAACCGTTTAATCCAGACGCCATCATACAAAAGACCTCAGAGGTTCTGGGAATCAGGTTATGAAAACAGATAGAACCTAAAAACTGCAAACCACAGAGACCACAGAGATAAATTTTGAGTATAAGAACCTTTTAAAACCCTTTACTTCTCTGTGTTCTCATGCTTTAGATTTAAAAATTACCGGGCTTTTAAAAGTCACCTTTTGAGTGCACAGAGAAAAGATTTAGATCAAGAGCCTCTTGCAAAAGTCTAAGAAACGCAGTTTTGTCATTTCGACCAGCGGGAGTTAACTTCAGCCGGGGATTTTTTTATCCCGTAGAAACAGGCCTTTAGGCCTGTTAACATGGCTGAAGCCTTGTTTCTACAACTTCGTTCGGAATGACACAAAAGGGGACTTTTGCAAGAGGCTCAGAAGGTTTTTCTTTTGGTATTAAAGGGTTTCCTCCGTGTGCTCTGTGGTTCGATTGCAGGATTTAGATTCCAGGTATCTGAGAAACTGTCCCCATCCGGCATCGGACATGGATTTGGCAAGAATGTTGTTACCTTTTGTCCACGCAAAATAATCAGTCAACCCCCTCGCCCAAATGCGCGCCAGCTTTTCACCCTGTTCATTCCATCCTGCATCCTCGCAGAATCCACAGCCAGGCCGGGACGATGTCTATTGTCCCCGCTTCCGTTTCCAGGCGCTCTTCTTCGGTGAGGGCAACCACCGTGGCATGTTTTGCGCGACATTCTTTCATTGCCTCAAAAAGCGCCCGTAATTCACGCTGCCTTGTCGCCGGATTTGTCATTTCAGCCGACACCTGTATCAGAGATTTCCTCCCTGAATGGTCGGTTACGAGGAAGTCAATTTCATACCCGCCGGAAGTCTTGTAATATTCAATCGTCTGGTTTCGCCTGCGCAATTCCAGAAAAACGAGATTTTCAAGCAGATGTCCAAAGTCTCGGTGGACATTCCGTGAGCATGCCTGCACAAGGCCAGTATCTATGGCATATATCTTCCTTGGGTTAACCATGCGGGCGCGTTCTGAACGAGTATGCAGCGATACCTGAAAAAAGAGATAGGCATCCGAGAGATGGTCGAGATATTCGTGCAGGTTGTTCTTGCCGCAAGGAATGCCTTTAGATTGGAGGTCATTGTAGAATTTATTTACGCTGAAAGGCGCAGCGGGGGCATTCAGGAGATGCCGTACCATATAGCGCACCGGGGTTGTGTTGGATATCTTGTGGCGCTCAACAAGGTCGCGCAGGATGACCACATCCAGGTAGTCCTGTAGCACGCGGACCCTGTGTTCCAGTGCAATATCCTGGACTTCGGGAAATCCCCCCTCCAGGAGATAGGCATACAATCTGTTTTCCAGGAGCGCCCGTTTTTTTGCGCCGGGTCGCAACCCGCCATCCGGCTTAATCCCTGCATGTTCAAGCGACTCCATAAAGCTGAAAGGGAATATCTCGGTGGAAATGGAACGCCCCCTCAGGCTCGTTGCTATCTCACGGCTCAGCAGTTTGGCCGAAGAGCCGGTAATGCAGATGTGGAGATTCTCGGTATCCAGCAACCTTCGGGTAAACTGTTCCCAACCTTCAATATTCTGGATTTCGTCAAAGAAGAAAATGCACTGTCCATCTCTAAGGTGAGGATAACGACGGTAATAGGTGTCGGGTATCCTGTGCAGGTCGGCCGCTGTCATTGGAAGCAGCCGTTCATCTTCGAAGTTCAGGTAGAGAATCGATTCCTTGGAAACGCCTTTAGCCAGAAGGTCAGCGATGACCTGATATATAAAGCAGGTCTTCCCAGTCCTCCGCATCCCGATGACCGTATCGATCTTCCCTGGCAGCCAGGGCAATACAGCGCCGCGGCGGGTCCCACCCGGAATCTCTCGTTCATGAAAGTCGGCGATAAGTTGCTCCAGCAATGTTTCCATATAAATAATTTATCTCTTTTTCAGAGACAGATCAAGCAGAAATTGTCTTCATGTTAGATCAAACTGTTCAGCTTGCGAGGAAAACTACAATCATCCATCAATCTCGGGACAGCCCTAATAAGCTGTTACCTAAATCCTGCAATCGAACCGCAGAGCAACGGAGGAAACCCTTTAATGCCACTGGCAAACCCTTGTTTTAAATCTTTTCTCTGTGCACTCAAAAGGTGACTTTTAAAAGCCCAATAATTTTTAAATCTAAAGCATGAGAACACAGAGAAGAAAAGGGTTTTAAAAGGTTTTTATACTCGAAATTTATCTCTGTGGCCTCTGTGGTTTGCAGTTTTTAGGTATTATTTAACAGCCCCCTCAGATCAAAATACAATATCCCTTCTCTCTCAAGGACATTCCTCTGCGCCTCCGATGTCTCATACATGGAGAACAGGGCAAAGTATTCCTTCCGCTTCCCTATCCTCCATTTCACGTATTCCGCCTTCTCCTTGAGCCTCTGCGCCTCGGCCTTTGTGAACCTGCCCCCCTTGAGTTTGCACTCTCCGAAGAGGACCTTTCCTTCATCGTCATTAATGGCGACTATATCTATCTCCACATCCCCCTTCTTTGACCAGAAGCCGCCTATCCTGTTGAACCTGAAGGGAAGTCTGTCTTCCATATTCCTTTTTAAAAGCAGGACCCTTATCAGATATTCAAACGATCCACCCATAAAGGTTGGCAGGTCGTTAACTATCTTTGCGGTCAACCCTTTCTCATCCCCTATCTCGATAAGGCTCTGGTTCTTGAATATATATCTAAACCAGAAACGTAACGCAGGATCTTTTATATAATATCTCCCCGTCTTTGACTCATGCCTGAGTTCATTAACAGGCGTCCTTCTCTCAAGTACCTGGTAATATGATGTGAGCTCATCAAGGTATTTGCTTATGCTGTTAATGTTTATCCCTGCGCCGTCGGCAATGCGTCCCATCTGCGTCTCTCCACCCGCTATCACCTGAAGTATTGAAAAGTAGAGGTGGTAGTTCTTTCCGAACTCTTCTATCAGGAGTTCCTTCCCCTCGTTCTGCAGCGGGGCGTCCGTCTCGCAATACAGTTTCCTGATTATCTCTGTGTGCGGCTTGCCGAAAAGCCCATATCTGTCGGATAGGAAGTAGTATTTCGGGATTCCGCCGAACAGGGTGAAGTAAAAGGGAAGCTGGGCCGCAGCGTCAATATGGTGGTCGGTAATTATCTCCGTAAGGGCATCGGGGTCAAGGGGCTCTATGAAGAGCCTTGCCGTGGCCCTCCCGAAAAGGGGTTCCTTTTCTCCCTCGAATATCTTCTTCATGAGTGTAAATACGGAGCCTATGAATATAAAGGCCCCTTTTATCTTGTCCTTCTCCTTGTCCCAGTGCTTCTGTATGATAGAAAAAACTGAGGGGTCAACGAACTCAAAGTTCTGGAACTCGTCAAAGACGATGATCAGGCTATGCTCCTTCATGTAGCTGAATAGAAAGGCAAAGAAGTCCTCAAAGCTCCTGAACGAAACTGTCTTTATAAGCGGTATTCTCTCGGAAAGGAGGTCTCTGAACTCCTCAAGGAGGATGTGCTGCTTTTTCTTTGAGACAAAGAGATAGAGAAGGTTCCCCTGGTCTTGCGAAAACCGCCTTATAAGCTCGGTCTTCCCAACCCTTCTTCTGCCGGCAATCACAACCATGTGGGATTTCTTCAAAGAAAGGGATGCGATCTCGGAGAGTTTTGAAAGTTCTTTTTCCCTGTTATAGAATTTCATGGTCAAACCATATCATACTTTTTTGTATGATACAAGATGGTATAATACCTAAAAACCGCAAACCACAGAGACCACAGAGAAAAGATTTAAAAGAAGGAGGCTCTTGCAAAAGTCCTTAACCACAGGGACACCGAGAAA
>JACQYJ010000010.1:5507-7580 GCA_016208525.1 Deltaproteobacteria bacterium
AAAAACCTCTGTGTTTCTCTGATTAATCTCTGTGAACTCTGTGGTTCAAATAGTTTTGCAATTGCCTCAGAAGGTTTTCCTTTTGTATTAAATGGTTTCTTCTGTCTGCTCTGTGGTTCGATTGCAGGATTTAGGTATCAAATAAAGAGAACCGTCCCCTTTAGTTCAAGAGAACCGTCCCCTTTAGTTTGCTGACTATTTAAAAAAGACCCTGGTTATGTCGTTGTAAAAGGCGAAGACCATTAAGCTGATGAGAAGGAAGAGCCCCGCCTGCTGGGATATCTCCTTGAACTTGTGGCTCAAAGGCCTTCTGATTATGGCCTCTATGGTGAAGAAGGTCAGATGACCTCCGTCTAAGATCGGGATAGGGAGGAGGTTCAGGACTCCCAGGTTTATACTCAGGAGGGCCATAAATGATAAGAGCGCCAGTGGTCCTGCCTTGGCCTGCTCACCTGCCATCTGGGCAATAAGTATAGGCCCGCCTATTGTCTCGGCCGGGACTATCCTCTGGATAAGCTTGACTATCCCCAGCAAGGTCAGTTTAGTTACGTTCCATGTAGAGAGGATCCCTTTCCCAACCGCCTCCACAGGGTTTAACCTCTCTACAACATAGTTCTTTGAAGCTCCTATCCCGATGACCCTTATCTCGGTGTCCTCTCCGAATATCGTCTTTACCCTTGTTACCTTCGGCCTTACATCAAAACGCAGGTTTGAGCCGGATCTGAAGATATCAACAGATATAATATCCTTTTTTGTCGTCTGGATCCTCTCCGAGAGCTCATCCCACCTGGATACATGTATCCCATCGATGGACATGACTTTATCCCCGGTCTTTATCCCTGCCTCAAAGGCCGGGAATCCTTCCTTCACATCACCGACCTCAGAGGTCATGGTCGGCACACCTACCATAAAGGCCAGCGTAAACAGAAATGCCGCAAATCCGATGTTGAATATCGGCCCTGCGGCCACTATGGCCATCTTCCTCCCTGGTGATTTATGGGAAAAGGAGCGTGCCTTGTCTTCAGGCGTAACCTCTTCATCAGGATCTTCACCTATCATCTTTACATACCCGCCGAGAGGAAAGGCAGATATCAGGTATTCCGTATCCCCTATCTTACGTCCGATCAGCTTTGGCCCGAATCCGAGGGAAAACTTCAACACCCCCACACCGAGCCTCTTGGCAAGAAGAAAGTGGCCAAGCTCATGAACAAATACAAGCGCACCAAGGACTACAACTGCATATATTATCGTTATCAATAATCTCTCCTTTTAATCAGTTCTTTTGTTTTACCTCTGGCCCACAGGTCTGCCCGAAGTATGTCGTCTACATGTGATGCCGGCCCATTCGTGTGAGAGGAGATGACATCTTCGATCAACCGGGGAATATCAGGGAATCCTACCCTTCCGTTCAAAAAGGCATCTACTGCAATCTCGTTGGCTGCATTAAGCGCCGCTGTCATCGTTCCCCCGGCCTTTAATGCATTATAGGCAAGGTTGAGGCAGGGGAACCTTTCATGGTCAGGCTTCATAAAGGTCAGCTTTTCAATCTCAAGCAGGTTAAGAGACGGCAGGGAGAGCGGAAGCCTTTCAGGGTAAGAAAGGGCATAAGATATCGGTATCCTCATGTCCGGTATCCCCATCTGCGCCATGACAGAGCCGTCAATATACTCCACCATGGAATGTATTATGCTCTGCGGATGGATATGGACGTCTATCCTGTCTGGCGGAATGTCAAAGAGCCACCTGGCTTCTATTACCTCAAGCCCTTTATTCATAAGGGATGCGGAATCAACAGTGATCTTTTTACCCATCTGCCAGTTGGGATGGTTCAGGGCGTCGCCTGGAGTTGCTCCCAAGAGTTTTTCAATCGGATAGCTCAGGAAGGGGCCGCCTGAGGCTGTGAGGATAACCCTTTTTATCTCACTCCTGTTGTGACCCGCGATTGACTGGAATATGGCTGAATGCTCACTGTCCACAGGAAGGATGGTGACACCGGACTCCCTTGCCTCTCTCATGACAAGCTCGCCTGCCATGACGAGGGTCTCCTTGTTGGCCAGGGCTACCTCTTTTCCG
>JACQYJ010000080.1 GCA_016208525.1 Deltaproteobacteria bacterium
CGCCTTATCGGCTATCAGGAGGGGATGGAAAGGGTAGGGGGGTGCTGCTCCATTGACGACCTCAATGATGCAAGACGTGTGTCAGACCAGCTCGGTATCCCATTCTATGTCATAAACCTCGAAAACGCATTCCGTGAAAAGGTCATAGAAAGGTTCATATCCGAATACCTCGCGGGCAGGACGCCTAATCCCTGTGTCCTCTGCAACCAGAGACTCAAGTTCGAGATACTCCTGAATAAGGCCAGAGAACTTGAAGCAGATTATCTTGCCACAGGCCACTACGCCAGGATAAACTTCGATGAAACATCTTGCAGATATCAGCTTGTTAAAGGTGTCGACCCCGGAAAGGACCAGTCGTACTTCCTCTTTACACTGACCCAGGAGCAGCTTAATAGCGCCCTCTTCCCACTCGGAGGGATGAAAAAGGAAGAGGTAAGGAGGCTTGCTCAAAGATATAATCTTAAAGTTGCCGAAAAGGTGGAGAGTCAGTAGATATGCTTCATCCCTGATAACAACTATTCAAAGTTTATACTTGAAAAGGCAACCCCAGATGCTGTAAAGCCGGGTGATATTATAGACACAAGCGAGAAGGTCATTGGCAGACACTCCGGCATCCACAACTACACCATAGGGCAGAGGAAAGGGCTTGGCATCTCCTCGCCGAAGCCTCTTTATGTGACAGGGTTTGACCTGAGTAAGAATCATGTGATTGTCGGAGAAGAAGAGCGGCTTTTTTCAGATGCGCTTGTTGTTGATGATGTAAACTGGCTTTCTATCCCAAAACCAGAGGAAGAGATTGAGGCAAAGGTAAAGATACGGTACAGGCATGACGGAGAAGATGCCGTGCTGGTGCCTGTTGATTCCAGTAAGGTCAGGATAGAGTTCAGGAAGCCTGTAAAATCCATAACTCCAGGCCAGGCCGCCGTATTCTATAATGGCGACATAGCGCTGGGGGGAGGGTGGATAAAGGGCTCAGTTTCCCGAGATATGTAGCCTATCTCCTGTTCTCTAACAGACGAATAATCCTGTCAACGCTTTCATCAACACTCAGTTTATCGGTATCCAGGACAATGTCTGGCGACTTCGGCACGTCATAAGGCGCCGATACCCCTGGGAACTCCTTCAGCTCGCCTTTTTCAGCCCTTCTCCTATCAGCTTTCTGGCCTTTTCTCTGACATCTTCGCTTGGAGCCACAAAGGCGCAGATGCAGATCAGACCTGAATTATTTATAATACGAGCTACTTCTGCGGCCCGGCGGAGGTTTTCTGAGCGCTCATTTGCCGTATATCCGAGGTCCTTGCTTATACCGAGGCGCATGTCAGCGCCGTCAAGGACTGTAACCGCCCGGCCATTCTCAAATAGACGCCTCTCCAGTGCATAGGCAATTGTCGTCTTTCCGGCGCCAGTGAGGCCTGTAAGTAATATAGATAAGGGCTTGTGGCCGTAACGCTCCAGCCTTTCGCCTTCCAACACCCGGCTTGTCCGTCTTTGAAGTAGCTCATCTGATACCGCTATATCCCAGAAGCTCTTGGCCTCTCCTCCCGCTGCCTCACGGTCAATGATCATTCCTGCGCCCACTGTGCCGAAGGTGAGCCGGTCTATGATGATAAAGGCTCCTGTGGTACGGTTCTTCTTATATGGATCGAAGGGTATGGGACGCTCCAGAGAAATGTGGCAGCGTCCAACCTCATTCATCTTCAGCTCTTGTGTCTCCTCGCTGTCAAGGGAATTGATGTTGATCCTGTAGTGGAGGCTGGAAACAGTCCCTCCTACCAGGTTAGATGTCTGTTTGAAAAGGTATTTGTTCCCGGGTAGCATGGACTGCTCGGTCATCCATACAACCAATGCCTCCAACTCCCTCCCGACCTTTGATGTATTGTCGGGACGGGCGAACATGTCCCCGCGGCTCACGTCTATTTCGTCTTCGAGGGTGACAGTCACTGCAAGTGGAGGGAAAGCCTCTTCCAGGTTCCCGTCGAATGTGACTATATCCTTAACCCGGCTCTTCTGGCCGCTGGGAAAGGCGATGAGCTCGTCTCCAGGACGAAGGATCCCTGATGCCATAGTGCCTGCGAAACCTCTGAAGTTAAGGTCCGGTCGGATTACATACTGGACGGGAAGACGGAGGTCAATGAGGTTCCGGTCTGAGGATATATGTATAGTCTCAAGATAGTTGAGGAGGGGGCCGGACTTGAACCAGGGCATATTACAGCTGACCTCAACCACATTGTCACCCTTAAGGGCAGAGATTGGAATAAAATGGATGTCGTCTATATCAAGCCTTGCAGAGAACTCACTGTAATCCTTGCATATCTTGTCAAAGACTTCTTCGTCGTACCTTACAATATCCATCTTATTGACTGCGACAACTATGTGTTTTATCCCAAGGAGGGCGCAGATGAAGGAGTGCCTCTTGGTCTGCGGAAGTACGCCGTATCGTGCGTCAATGAGGATGACAGCCAGATCACAGGTGGATGCGCCTGTTGCCATGTTTCGGGTATACTGCTCATGACCTGGTGTGTCGGCTATTATAAACTTGCGCTTTTCCGTTGAGAAGTAGCGATAGGCGACATCGATTGTGATCCCCTGCTCCCTCTCTGCGGCAAGGCCGTCAACCAGGAGGGAGAGGTCCAGTTCTTCACCCGCTGAGCCTTTCTTTGCGCTATCCTTTTTTATTGCGGCAAGCTGGTCTTCGTAAATGAGCTTTGTATCGTGCAAAAGCCTGCCGATAAGGGTGCTCTTCCCGTCGTCAACTGAGCCGCAGCTGAAAAGCCTCAGAAGTTCTTTGTTCTCCTGGCGTTTAAGATAGGCAAGAATATCCTTTTCTATAAGTTCCTGTTCGTTAACCATCTAAAAATATCCCTCCCGTTTCTTCTTCTCCATGGAGGCCGCCTCGTCGTGATCAATCATACGCCCCTGTCTCTCTGACTGCTTTGTCAGGAGCATCTCCTGGATGATCTCAGGTAGGGTGGCGGAGGTTGACTCTATTGCCCCGGAAAGGGGATAGCAACCGAGAGTGCGGAAGCGGACCATCTTCATCTCCGGCTTTTCTCCTGGATGAAAGCGAAGGGGAAGACCCTGATGGACTCGCCCTTTTTGACCTTTCCGTTGTATATATTCCAGAGCTCAGGGCGCTGGTTCTTTGGGTCCCACTGGTGCTTTCTGTCCCGGAAAGAGTATATGCGCTCTTTGGCTCTTGACTTCTCCTCGTCACGCCTTGCTCCTCCGAATGCCGCATCATACCCCCCTTCATCCAGGGCCTGGCGAAGAGACTCCGTTTTCATCACGTTTGTGTATATGCTGGAACCGTAGTCAAAGGGGTTGATGTTCTTCTCTACGCCTTCCTTATTGATATGTACTATGAGTTCAAACCTGTGTTTCTTGCAGAAGCTGTCGCGGAATGTGATCATATCCCTGAACTTCCATGTTGTATCAACATGGAGCAAAGGGAATGGAAGAGGAGCGGGGTGAAACGCCTTCCTCGCAAGGTGAACGAGTACAGATGAGTCTTTCCCTATGGAATATAGCATCACAGGGTTGTCAAACTCCGCCGCCACCTCGCGGATGATGTGGATCGATTCAGCTTCAAGCTGTTTCAGATGGGTCAGGTTGTACGAGGTCATCTTATTTCCTTAGAGTATTGATATTGGAGATAGGGTTAAATCCTTAATTAGAGCCTAAAATATAAATTACGTCTATATATTTGTCAAACGATTATTTTCCCTGGCAGGAGACAAATTGACTGCGTGAGTTGGATGCATACATTTCCCACCTGAATCCTGCAATCGAACCACAGAGCACACAGAAGAAACCCTTTAATAGAAAGGGAAAAACCTTGTGAGGCAATTGCAAAACTATTTGAACCACGGAGTTCACAGAGATTAATCAGAGAAACACAGAGGTTTTTCTTAAATATTATAATTTTGTCCTCTGTGCCTCTCATCTTTTCTCGGTGTCCTCTGTGGTTAAGGACTTTTGCAAGAGGCTCTTGTTTTAAATCTTTTCTCTGTGCACTCAAAAGATGACTTTTAAGAACCATTTTTAAAGTCAAAATCATAAGGACACAGAGAAGAAAAGGGTTTTAAAAGGTTTTTATACTCAAAATTTATCTCTGTGGTCTCTGTGGTTTGCAGTTTTTAAGTCCCATATATAAAAGTTTACATAATATATCTTATGCGACATTGATGGTATTAAAGATTATAGAACATAGAGCACCGTCTATAAAATATTATATCTGATATTTTATATAGTTACAATCTATTATTAATAAATAGTCTTAAGTCTTCAGGCGTCTCTGCTTCGATTTTAAGTGTAATACCAAGTACCGGATGTTTGAACGAAAGAGTTGACGCATGAAGTGCATGTCTGCTTAAAAGAAGTTCATTCTTTAATTCCTCAGTAAACCCGTCTTCTATGAATCTCAGGAACAGCCGCTCGTCCTTGTATATCTTGTCTCCAACCAGCGGATGGCCGATTGCTGAAAGATGCACCCTGATCTGGTGCTGCCGCCCTGTCTTTGGCCTGGCATTCACCATAGTGCATCCATTTAACCTCTTTAAAACCGTGTACTCTGTTATGGAGGGCGCTCCTGACCCTTTGTCTGCCGCCATCTTTATCTTTACCGTAGATTTCTCATCACTGCATATCGGAATATCTATAACACCCCCATCATCCTTCATTTCTCCAAATACTATTGCAGTGTACTCCTTTTCAATATTACGTCCCACAAAGGCTTCTGCAAGCCTGCGGGCTATTGCAGTTGAGCGTGCGATAAGGACGATTCCGCTCGTTTCACGGTCTATCCTGTGGGCCAGATAGAGTTCTCTGGAGCTTCTCTGTCTTCTAAGCTGCTGGATAAGATCGTTTTTGCCCCAGGGGTTAGTGGAATGAACAGACATGTCGTGCGGCTTGTTTACGACAAGGAGATGGTCGTCTTCGTAGAGGACAGGTATATCTACATCCTGAACCGTCTCTTCCTTTTTATCATAAAGGAAGACCACTTCATCGCTTGTCCGCACGATGCTGCCCTTCTTGAGCTTCCTTGCTTTCTTGACAAGCCTTGTTTTAATTATATTGTGGATCTCGTTTCTCGAATACCGGAGGAGCCTTGTCTTCATGAACTCATCGAGCCGTAGTCCGGAGTGATGCGGTTCTACCCTGAAAGTAACTTCTACCTGATGGAACTGTCCTGAATTATTCACACCCTCC
>JACQYJ010000081.1 GCA_016208525.1 Deltaproteobacteria bacterium
GTCAACCTTCTCTACGAGGAGCTTAAGCTTATGGTTTATCCGTTCGATCTGTCTCGAGCTGAGGTTCATCTCCTTCAGGGTCTCCCGTGTCTTGTCCTTGTTTCCATCCATCTGCTTCCCGATCTGTGCTTTCTTTGCGGGCGCAATACCCTTTTCCTGGCTCTTTTTGAAAAGGGTGTCCTTTTCGTTGTCAAGGTCCCTCAGCTTTTCTTCAAGTCTGAGGAATTTATCAGTATGATATTTCTGCTCTTCTTCAGTGGATTCATCGTCTGTTCCCTTTACTACGTCAACTATAGAGGCCTTTCCTTTCCTGATCTTTTCGCCAATGCTCATGATTTCCCTGGCGGTAAGCGGGGAATTAAAGGTTACGTTCAGGATCTCCCTCTCACCTTTTTCTATCCTCTTTGCAATCTCAACCTCTTTCTCTTTGGTGAGAAGGGAAACAGACCCCATCTCCTTAAGGTACATCCTTACAGGATCTCCAATCCTCCCAAGGAACTCTACTACCGCCTCAGGCTCAGCCTCCGCCTCCGCCTCGAACTTCCTCGCCTCTTCGCGCGCCCCTTGCGTCTGCGCGCGACGTTCGTCCACGAGCCTTAGAAGCGGCTTGAAGACCAGCGAGCGAAGAGCCAGGAAGCAGAGGAGGAACAACCCAAGCTCGACGAGGACCGTGGCATCGATGTCGACGATGCTCCGGGCGGACGCAAGGACGGTCGCAGCGGTACCGGTCATCGGGGCCGCTCCATAGCACCGGGAGCGCCAAGAGGTCAAGCGCGAGAGTCAGCAGTCAGCTGACAGATGAATGCTGAGAATATTATTAATATATCTAATATAATTTATTGTGTCTTTCCCTGAGCTCCATAAGGAGCCCTTCATCCCCTTTTTTTACCGCCTCTTCCATCTCCTTTCGGAGCTTCTCTTTCTCTTTCTTGAGCCTGTAAGCCTTCAAACTCCTGATGCAGTCATCAAGCTCCCTCCCATGCTCTACAACTTCGTGCATCTCCACTATTAGCCTTGAATAAAGCCCCCTGTCCTCTTCGGATTGAAAATAGTCGAGAGGGTCAGAACCGGCAGGCATCTTAAGGAGGTTCTCCCCAAAAAACCTCAAGGTTTCACTCTGAAAGTCGCCCAGCGTCCCGCTCTCCGCAACTCTCTCTTTCAACTCAGGGTATTTGAGGAGCAGTTGGATGATCTTTTTTTCGGCAGTTTGGGTCCCTGACAGTATTCCCTTGTCAGGTAATTTTACCTCAAACTTTTTAGGGCTGCCACTACCCCTCTTCCTCATCTCCCTGGCAAGCGACTCTTCCTTAACTCCGGTCCTCTCCGAGACTATCTTGATGTAATGCTCCTGCTCAATCCTGCTTGGCAGCCGTTCTATATATGGGAAGACCTCTTCTATTACCTTGAGCTTCTCCTTTATCTCAATTGCATTTTTCCCTTTCAGCGCCTCATTTATGAAAAACTCCATTATTGGCATTGCTGATTTGATCGCTTTTTTAAACCCCTCTTCGCCCTTCTCCCTTACAAATGTATCCGGATCATGCCCCTCAGGCATTGTCAGCACGGTTGCGCTCATCCCTTCTGTTATAAAAAGGTCAATAGACCGAAGTGTTGCCTTGACACCCGCCTGGTCGGCGTCGAATACGGTCACGATATTCCTGCTGAGCCTCTTTATGAGCCGCAGGTGCCCGGCAGTCAGGGCGGTACCTAATGTTGCCACGGAATTTTTTATCCCTGCCTCATGAAGGGACAGGAGGTCCATATAACCCTCTACTATCAAGGCCTCATCAGACTCCTTTATCCATCTCCTCGCAACTGTTATCCCGTAAAGGGAGTCTGATTTTTTAAAAAGCGCCGACTCCGGTGAATTAAGGTATTTGGGTTCAGAGCCGTCTATGCTCCTCCCGCCGAATCCGATAATACGGCCATGAATATCAGATATGGGGAATATGATCCTACCCCTGAATCTGTCATAGTACCCCCCGCTCTTTTTGGGGATTATTAGCCCAAGTTCCTCAGCCAGCGTAAGTGATAACCCTTTTTTGGAGAGGAGCCCGTAAAGGCTGTC
Organism: Deltaproteobacteria bacterium; assembly: GCA_016208525.1. Lineage (GTDB taxonomy): Bacteria > Desulfobacterota > JAENJC01 > JAENJC01 > JAENJC01 > JAENJC01. The sequence goes on from JACQYJ010000081.1 coordinate 2,069, forward strand.
CCATCCATCCCCTCCATAACCGACCATATAATCGTTTATTGTCCCCTCTGCCAGCCCCCTCTTTTTTAAGTACGATTTTGCCTTTTCCGATTCACTCAATATCGAATGATAGAAGGAGGCGGCGGATTCGTTAATCTTATAAAGGGCCTCCTGTCTGTCGTTTTTTTGCGGCGCAAACCTCCCTGATGCTTCAGGAATAGTTACTCCTGCCCTTTTTGCCAGCTCCGTAACAGCATCCGGGAATGCCATCCCGCTTGCCTTCATCAGAAATGTTATTACATTCCCGCCGGCGCCGCATCCAAAGCAGTAAAATATCTGTTTCCCCTCGTTAACAGTAAAGGACGGCGTCTTTTCTGAATGAAAAGGACATAGCCCGTTATGGTTGGCGCCTACTTTTTTGAGGGAGACGTATTCCGAGACAACATCTGTGATGTTTACGCGTTCCTTTATCTCGTCAATCAACTCTTCAGGTATACTTCCTGACACGGGACACCTATAACCTAAAATCCTGCAATCGAACCACAGAGCACACAGAGCAAGACACTGATTTAAAAGGAATAAACCCTAAAACCAATGTTTTTCTCTGTGCACTCAAAAGGTGATTTTTAATAGCCCTATAATTTTTATAATCAAACTCACGAGAACACAGAGAAGAAAAGGATTTTATACTCAAAGTTTATCTCTGTGGCCTCTGCGGTTAATGCTCTTTTAGTAGTATAAAATAAAAAAGGGCACTAAGCGCTTAAAGCCTTTAGATGCCCCTTAATTCAACACAATATTGACTCTCCGGTCAGTTATTTAGATAATCTCTCCCGAACGGCGTCGCTGACCATCTTTCCGTCAGCCCTGCCTGCAACCTTTGGCATAAGCAGTTTCATGACCTTGCCGAGGTCTTTCATGCCGGATGCCCCGGTCTCTGTCACTGTCCGATCTATCTCAGCCTTAACTTCTTCAACGGACAACTGCTCAGGCAGAAAGCCCTGAAGGACCTTTAATTCAGCCTCTTCCTTTTCAACGAGGTCGGTTCTGCCCGCAGTTGAAAACTGCTCAATAGAATCCCTTCTCTGCTTGACAGAGGAGGTGACTGTCTCAATCACCTCCTCGTCGGTAAGCGCCTTCCCCAAATCTATTTCCTTATACTTAACAGCCGAAAGGAGCATCCTTAAGGTTGAGAGCCTGATCTTGTCCTGACTCTTCATGGCGCCCTTCATCTCTTCTGCAAGTTTATCTTTTAAGGACATCCTACCCCTCGTTCTTTCTGGTCTTTTTCAACGACCTTTTTCTGGCTGCAATGGTCTTCTTCTTCTTCTTTATGCTTGGTTTTTCGTAGTGCTCCCGCTTCTTCAGGTCAGATAGAATTCCTGACTTTTCGCACTGCCTTTTAAATTTCTTAAGGGCGTTTTCAAAGGACTCGTTCTCTCTGATCTTTACGCCTGGCATCCAAATTCGCCTCCCTTCATTTTAGCTGTAGTCTCTTGAGCCTCTTGCAAAAGTCCGAAATTACCCTTCGACAAGCTCAGGGTGAAAGGTGGTCGGGTTGAAATCATTGACTTTTCCCCGTTCGTGGTGAGCCTGTCGAACCACAAAAAGACTTTTGCAAGAGGCTCTCTTAAGTAAAAGTTTAGAAGGGTGTCAGTCTACAGTAACCTGATTATTTCTGTCAAGAAAAATTAATTTATAACCTTCTAAATTCCTTCCCTTTTTACCGCCTTTCCTTTTCCTCTATCCCGGATGTTCCGAACCTTCTCTTAAGTTCTCCATAAACTTCTTCCGGGGTTATATCCAGTTGCCCCAGAAGGACAAGGGTGTGAAACCATAGGTCGGCCATCTCATGGATAACCTCATCCCTGTTTCCGCCCTTCCCGCTTATCAGGAGTTCAGCGGCCTCTTCTCCTATCTTTTTCAGTATGGTGTCCGCCCCTTTTGTAAAAAGGGAGGAGACATAGGAGCGCTCACCCGGGTTCGATTTCCTTTCGAGTATAACGCCGTAGACCCTGTCTATGATAGAGGCAGTAGAGACTTCCCGGATGGGCGTCTCTATATCTTTGAAAGGGGTTTCTATCTCCCTGAAAAAACAGCTCCTCTCACCTGTATGACATGCGGCTCCAACCTGCTCCACCTTGAGGAGGATGGTGTCCATGTCGCAGTCGTAATAGATCCCTTTGATATGCTGGAAGTGGCCGGATGTTTCACCCTTCATCCACAGTTTATTCCTGGAACGGCTGAAGTAATTGGCCTTGCCGGAGGAGAGGCTCTTTTCAAGGGCCTCTCTGTTCATATAAGCCATCATCAGGACCTCACCTGTTCGGAAGTCCTGGGCAATGGCTGGGACAAGCCCCTTTTCATCAAATTTTATCTCATTGAGGATATTCATGCAGATGTCTTACCACAAAGACACGAAGAAATGAAGGGAGAAAACTAAAAAAGACAAAAACCATCCACAGATTAACGCAGATTTAACCAGTTGCAGGCCTTATCTGTGTTAATCTGTGTAGTCTGTGGACTATTGCGTTCTTTGGAAGTTAGTTGTCTGGCAGGGTATAACCAACGCCGGCAAACTGGATACCATTAGGGTCCTGTGAGCGAGGCGGAGACACCGCATGCACCCCTCCGCATTTCGGGCATTTGCTTACAAAGGTCTTCATGACAAACTTCTCTCCGCATCCCTGGCATTTTGTCTCGATGCCGCCGCCTGGTAATGGAGCAACGGCTATAGCCCCGCCGTGGGCGCAATAGACAAATTCAACAAGATCCTTCCCCTCAGAGAAGGGACCGGCGCCTGCAGGTCCGCATGTTCCGCAATCACTCATCTTTCAAAACCTCCTGTTAATAAAAAAATGACTGTCTGGCCCTATGCCGGACAGTCAACCAAGTATACCTTTTTTTCACTGAAAATCAAACACCTTTTATGCTAAAAACGGCAGTTGGCCACGGACAAATACGGACAAAACCTCATCAAATAAACATTTAAACATTATGAGCAGTTCACCCAAAAGGTGATTCTAATGATTGTAGAAAAATCTTTTAATTACTTGCTCTTAGTCCGTGAAAGTCAGTGGCAAATGCTTTTTTTAGGTTTATATCCCGAAGGGCAGGGGATGGTTCAACTCTTACTGCTTATCAGATCAACTGCCTTTTGAAGCCTCTTCAGACTCCTTCCCTTTCCAAGGACCTCAATAACCTCAAAAATCCCGGGGGAGATGGCGCTGCCGGTCAGGGCAACCCTCACAGGCTGAGCAAGATCCTTTAACTTCAATCCTTTCTCTTCGGTTATATCCCTGAATGCCTTTTCAATTCCATCATGATTAAACTCCGCATCACTGATATCCTGAAGCCTTGCTACAAGGGCTTCAAGCACGCTTGCAGATTCCGGTTTGAGGAACTTTGCAGAGGCATTTTCATCATATATCAGATCCTCCCTGTAATAGAACTCTGCAAAGTCTGCCATCTCAAGTAGTGTCTTGGCGCGCTCCCTTAATGTAGTAACAACTTTTTCAAGATCAGGCCCTCTGGAAGGTTCAAACCCTTTGGCCTCGAGGAATGGCGTTACCAGGCTGCCGATCTTCCGGTTAGCAGACTCCTTGATATAATGGGCATTTAGCCAGAGGAGCTTTTCAGGGTTGAAGACACCAGCCGACTTTCCTACGTTTTCAAGGTCAAACACCTCTATAAGCTGATCCCTGCTGAATATCTCCTGGTCCCCATGAGACCAGCCGAGCCTTACAAGGTAGTTGAACAAGGCCTCCGGCAGGTAGCCCATCTCCCTGTATGCCATGACAGAGGTGGCCCCGTGCCTCTTGGAGAGGCGGGTCTTGTCTGAACCGAGGATCATGGGGACATGACCGAACTTCGGGACGGGGTAGCCGAATGCCTCATACATCTGTATCTGCCTTGGTGTGTTGTTCAGGTGGTCGTCTCCCCTTATCACATGGGTCATCTTCATGGTGGCGTCATCTATCACAACGCAGAAGTTGTATGTAGGCCACCCGTCGGAGCGGCGGATAACAAGGTCGTCGAGCTCTGAGTTTTCAACTACAACCCTCCCCTTGACAATGTCATCCACAACGGTGAAACCCTCGTTCGGTGAAAGGAAGCGGACGGCAGCGGGTACATCCGGCCTCTTTGTATTCCCCCTGCACTTCCCATCGTATTTGGGCTTCTTCCCTTCGCTTAAAGCCTTCTGCCTCTTTGCCTCCAACTCATCAGGAGAGCAGGTGCAGTAAAACGCCTTCCCTTCCTTTATAAGCCTCTCCAGATGCTCGTTGTATATATCAACCCTCTTTGCCTGGAAGAATGGCCCCTCGTCCCAGTCCATCCCCAGCCAGCGCATACCTTCAAGGATCGCATTTGTCGACTCATCCGTTGACCTCTCCTGGTCGGTGTCCTCTATCCTCAGAATAAACTTACCCTTAAAGCGCCTCGCAAAGAGCCAGTTGAATATAGCTGTCCTTGCCCCGCCCACGTGAAGATATCCTGTGGGACTTGGCGCGAATCTTGTTCTTACTTCCATTTTACCTTCCTTGTTTTAATTTGATTTAAACCTAAATCCTGCAATCGAACCACAGAGCACACGGAGGAAACCCTTTAATATCAAAAGAAAAACCTTGTGAGGCAATTGCAAAACTATTTGAACCACAGAGTTCACAGAGATTAATCAGAGAAACACAGAGGTTTTTCTTAAATATTATAAT
>JACQYJ010000099.1 GCA_016208525.1 Deltaproteobacteria bacterium
AGCCATCACAACGGCACTGGCGGGCTTCAGGTTTTCCATCGGAACAAGAGTTATGCCATATTCATGCTTTGCCTCTGCACAATCTGCAAGAGGATCATGCACCTGAACATTAATACCATAGTCTTGCAGCTCTCGTATTATATCAATAACCTTTGAATTACGGAGATCAGGGCAATCCTCTTTGAAGGTCAAGCCAAGGACGGTCATAGTGCAGCCGTGGATGCCGTGTCCCGCACGGATCATTTCTTTTACGGTACGCTGGGCGATGAACTTTCCCATCCCGTCATTGATACGTCGTCCAGCAAGGATAACCTGGGGTATGTAACCTATCTTTTCCGCCTTGTGAGTAAGATAATAGGGGTCAACGCCTATGCAATGGCCGCCAACAAGACAGGGCTTGAACTTCAGGAAGTTCCATTTGGTGCCTGCCGCCTCCAGGACATCATTGGTATCAATCCCCATCCGATCAAAGATTATGGCAAGCTCGTTCATCAGGGCGATATTCAAGTCCCGCTGGGTGTTCTCTATTACCTTCGCAGCCTCAGCAACCTTTATACTTGCCGCCCTGTGTACACCGGCTGTCACCACTGACTCATAAACATTAGCCACTATTTCAAGCGTTTCCGCATCCTGGCCTGAAACCACCTTCTTGATCTTCGTAAATGTGTGCTCTTTATCTCCAGGGTTTATCCTCTCCGGGCTGTACCCTACTTTAAAGTCCATGCCGCATCTGAGCCCTGAAACCCTCTCAAGAATGGGCACACACTCATCTTCTGTCACTCCTGGATAGACCGTGGACTCATAGACAACTATGTCCCCCTTTTTTAGCGCCCTTCCAACAGTTTCTGATGCCTTAAACATGGGCGTCAGATCGGGCTGTTTGGCGTCATCCACCGGCGTTGGCACTGCAACGATATGAAAGTCAGCGAGCCTCAGCTCCGCGATTTTATCTGTAAACAGGATATCCGCCGCTTTCAGCTCTTCAGGCGCAACCTCGCCGGTACGGTCGTATCCCTCCTTCAGTTCCTGTATCCGCTTCGGGTTGATGTCAAACCCCACGGTCTTCCGCATCTGGCCAAAAGCCACAGCAACCGGCAGACCCACATAACCGAGGCCCACAACGGAAACTACTTTATTAAATTTAGCGCCCATAATGCCCCCTGTACCATTCCACAAACCTTCTAATCCCTACTTCTACAGGAGTATCCGGCTTAAACCCCACATCCTTCATGAGATCATCCACATCAGCGTAAGTAGCCGGAACATCTCCAGGTTGTAAGGGCAACAGGTTCTTTTTCGCCTTTTTTCCAAGGGCGTCTTCCAGTACCTCTATGAACCTCATTAGCTCCACTGGATTATTATTCCCTATATTATAAATCTTGTATGGGGCAGAACTGGAGCCAGTATCCGGCGCAACACCAGACCAGGCCGGATCTGGCGCTGCAATCCTGTCCGTTACCCTGATCACACCTTCAACAATATCGTCAATATAGGTAAAATCCCTCTGCATCTTCCCGAAATTGTATACATCTATAGGCCTGTCTTCAATGATAGCCTTTGCAAAAAGGAAGAGGGCCATGTCAGGACGCCCCCACGGGCCATACACTGTAAAGAACCTCAGGCCTGTGCATGGCAATTTATATAAGTGGCTGTATGTGTGGGCCATCAGTTCATTTGCCTTTTTTGTGGCAGCATAAAGGGAAACCGGATGGTCTACATTGTCATGAACTGAAAATGGCATCTTCGTATTGGCGCCGTAAACCGAACTTGATGATGCAAAAACCAGATGTCTTACGTTGTTATGTCTGCAACCTTCAAGGATATTGATAAAACCTGCTATGTTGGCATCAATATAGGCGTATGGATTTATCAGAGAATAACGGACCCCAGCCTGGGCCGCCAGATTCACCACCTTGTCAAACCGCTCCTCCCTGAATAATCCAGGAAGCCCTTCGCGGTCCTCAAGAGACATCTTCACAAACCTGAAACCTGAGAGTCCTTCTAACTGGGCCAGTCTGGCCCTTTTTAAGGATACGTCGTAATAGTCATTTAGATTATCTATTCCTACAACCTGATCCCCGCGCTCAATCAGGCGTTTAGACAGGTGAAAACCGATAAAACCAGCTGCCCCTGTAACAAGAACCTTTTCTCCCATCAGAACTCCTCTGTTCTAAAAGACGAATGGATATCTTTAATAACGGCTTCATTTGTCTTCCGGCCATCCTTCTTAGATGCTGCACGACTGGCCGGCTTGCAGGCCGGCAGGCTGGAAAGCTTTTCACCAGTCTCCAACTCTCTCCTTAGCTCCTCTATCTCCATTCCCAGAGAATCGTACTCCTCTTTTTTCCTCTGCAAAAAATGATATGTCAGTCCCACCTTCTCTTTTATCCCTTCCGGTGTCAGAATGTACATATAAGCAAGCTTGTTCTTCGAGTTCTTGAACCTCTCCGCCTTAACCAGACCTTTGTCCAGAAGGGCGTTCATGACATAATTCACCCTTCCGAGGCTGAGACCGAGTCTCTTTGAAAGGTCGCGCTGGGAGAGGGCGCTGTCTTTTGAGAGTTCCTTAAGGGTTTTCAGATGATGTTCGTTCATTTTAAAAGCAGGTTGAGCAATAAAAGCAGGCTAAGGTTGAGTAAAAAACCAAGGAATAACCTTCTTAACCTACACCTTATCCTAGGGTTTTCTACTCGGCCTTATCCTTAACCTGCTTCTTTATCAGCGTTCAATGGGTGAACATAATAGTAAATACAGAGACGGCTGTCAAGTTAAAAGTCACATCAGCCTGATCAGGTATGGGGAAATACGCTTTCACAGTTGACAATCGGAACACCTATGCTTGTATCTCCTGTCCTTCTCCACAGAATGAATAATGGAGGGAACAGGATCATTGTGTAATTCATACCCCTTGCATTTATGACCGGGAAGGGTTAAAAAGGATGCTGGAATCAGGGTGAAGAGCCGCATTTTCAGGTTTCATTTTATCAAAGGGCGCCAATTTATGAAAAAAGTAAGGTCTATCTGGCTGTCAATCGTCACTGTCCCTTTGCTATGCATTATTATCCTTTTCTCTCTTTTTATAAATGAGTTGAGGTTAGAGACCGATGAAATAACTTATGCAGATGCCATCGTTGTCCTTACGGGAGGCGCCGGCAGGGTCGAGGAAGGCCTCAGGCTCTTCAGGGAGGGAAGAGGAGGGCGCCTCATATTGTCAGGGGTCGAGGAAACGAGCACTCTTGATACAATATTCCCAGGGAGGGACCTTAAGACCAGTGTGGACACTTCGAGGATTATTCTTGATATAGAATCGAGGAGCACTATTGATAACGCCATAAATGTAAAAAAGATTGCAGAGGGAAGAGGGTTCAAATCCCTGGTACTTGTAACCTCAAGCTACCACATGAAAAGGGCTTCTACCATATTCAGTAAAATCATAAGTGGCGATGTCAAGCTTTACAGGCACCCTGTGAGTGGCCCGAATTTTAAGGATGAAGAATGGTGGCAAAGCCGGAAAAGCCTGAAGCTTGTGACAAGCGAGTTTTTCAAATATATATGGTTTCATATCTGGCAGAGATGGGTGTTTTAAACCGGAAGGTCAAGATAAGGGTTTAACTTTCATCTCCTCCTTACCTATTCTCATAAAAAAAAGTACGTGATAATGACGTCTAAACAATACCTGCTGATGCTGACCACTGCTATAACCTTTTGCCAACTGCCTGCCTGGGCAGCGGAAGCAGACACGCCATCCCCGCCTCCGGTTCAACAGCAAGATATCATGACATTGCCAACAAACTCTCTGGAACCAGATAGTGAGGGGATTACAGTTCCGCCAGTGGGCGCCACGGAAGAACCAGATAAACCCGATGAATCGCCAGGGCTTGTCGATCAGATGCATGTCGGGCTGTCCAATGGCCTTCTGTCGACCGCTGCCTGGCTCGACTCCTTTTTCGGAGATGAGCGTTACGTGGCTGAGGAGAACCGCTCCTATCTCCGGGCGCTATATAACGCTTTCCAGGAAGAACGGTCGAAGCTTCTCCTCAGGCCGACCGTAGACTTGAGGCTGGTGCTTCCGCAACTTGAAAAGAAGGCGCATATCGTGTTCTCGGCGGAACCGACAGAGTCCCCTAAAGACACTAAGACCCCTGTAACTGTCTCTGGCGAACAGGCCGCCACTACCGAGGATCGGAACTTCACGGCAGCGCTCGAGTATTTTATCCGCTCAGTGCCGCGCGAGACCTTCATCATCAGGACCGGCGGCCAGATTAGTGAAGGGCAGCCGGTACTGTTCGCCTCGCCGCGTTACCGCTCCCTCGTCCCTCTCGATCCATGGGATTTCCGGTTCACGCAGGAGGCAACATACCGGACGGACACGGCCTGGCAAACGTATACCCGCTTTGATCTTGAGCGGGAATTGCCCGGCGACCTGTTTTTCCGTGCAAGCATCAACGGGGCCTGGTACGAGAACAGGGTCGGCTACTTCCCTAACCTCGTATTCTCGCTGCGCCAGAAAATTGATGCAAGCCACGCAGTGGATTATGAGTGGGTGAACAATTATCAGACCCGGCCGATCACTGAACTGACAGAGGTCGCATTAAGGCTCCGTTACCGCCACAGCTTCTGGCGGCGGTGGCTTTTTGGCGAGGTCGCCCCCCAGATAAGGTTCCCGAGGGAGATGAATTTCGAGGGGATTCCTGGCATTCTGTTCAGGCTTGAGATGTTTTTTGGGAAGTGAGGAAGGTTGCAAAGGAAGTCAAAAAACCTGAGTCCTGCTGAGAGATTTCGGGGACGGCAATACTGGATGAAGGTTGAAGGATAAGTGGGAAATTTCGATTCCCCTCTTTGGAAAAGAGCGCCCTTCGGGCATAAAGGGTCAGGGGAGATTTGACCCCCCCTGACCCCTGCCCTGTGGTTAGCCCTTCCCGAGAAATGCCTTGCACTCTTTAATGCAGGCAGCGCATGCCTCCGCGCACTTCCTGCAAAGGTCATGGTCCTTTTCATGCTTGCGGCATTCCTTCTCGCAATCTTCGCACACGAGGATAGCCAGCTCGCACATGGCCTTCAGGTGTTTTGATCTGTAGGAGATCAGCTGGACGTGTGCTGTGCAGAAGGCCATCATCTCCGTAACGCTTTCTGCGCAATTTGCAAGCGTGGTATCCCCTGCCTTGAACATGTCAAGACAATGGTCAATACACGCCTGCCCGGTCTTAAGACAATCGAATGTGGCATCAAGCATGGCCTGACCCTTTTTTACAGGCTCACTTTTCTTGCCGGTCTCTGCGGTCTCTGCGAATACTTCACCTCCGGCAGCTACCGCCAATGCCCCTATTCCCAGGGCGCCGGCCTTGATTATAAAATCCCTTCTGTCAATTGAATCCGTTACTTCGACTGCATCATTTTTCTCTTTCATTTCTCTTCTCCTTTTTTTATGGAATTTAGCAGACATTGATATTTTACCATTCTTCAATGATCACCCTCATCCCTGATTAAATTACGACTGAACATCCGGATCTTTCAACGCCTCATCATAAGTCATAACAGTGCCGCCAAAACCCTTTGAGAACTTCTCGGCCTCATCCTTCGATGAGAAGGTGAGCCAATAAGGAGCGCAGCAAGTTCCGAACTCGCTGCCCTTGAGATAGAATGCCTTTTCAGCATTGATCTTCTTCCCTCTCAGGAAGTCCGTGGCCTTTGCGCTCTTCACGTTCCCCTTGCTTATCTCGCCAAGGCCGCAGTGAGGGCAACCGAAAGAGTCTTTCTTTCCGTCTTTATAGACGACATAGAACCTTGAGCTCTGAGTCTGTATCTCCTTTCCGCATTTCGCGCAGGTCTTCACTTTCCCTGCGGCAATGGAAGCTGTTGCCATTGCGAAGACCATCATGATGGAGACGAGCAGAGCCAAAAATCTTGAACTTTTCATATTTTTCACCCCCTTTCATCTGGATTTTTGGCTGGCTGTAAACGGCAGTGGCCGCTGATCGCTGGTCGGTGGCCGGTTTTACTGACCACTAACTACTGACCACTGACCACTGCTCTTATGGCTTGCTGAAGTAATCATACCATCCCTCCGGAATCCTGCAAGCGTATTGTCAAAATCTAACCACAGAACACTGAGAAGAAAAGGGTTTTAAAAGGTTCTTATACTCAAAATTTATCTCTGTGCCCTCTGTGGTTTGCAGTTTTAGGTTGTATATTGAGGCAGGTGTGGGAGATGGGGAAGGGACGAGATAAAAACTGATATTAATGCAATCTGGTCTTCGTGTGCAAAATGGTAAGACCTATAACTTCATCATCTCTGTATCTGACTATTACATCATCTTCAAGTAGTTCGCTGTCTGTCGCGGCTTGGGGCCGATCAAAGTTAACGTATAGGACATCGGCTTCTTCATCATAATCCATCCATATATGCTTTGCCTTAAGCTTCATCAGATGAGGCACGGCAGTCATAACCTCTGACATGATATTGTTGACCGCTAATCCCTTTTCCATATAATACCCCGCTTTTTTACCTGCTCTATCCTTGACGATATTATGAATTAAATCTGTTCATCGCCGCCTCAACATCTTCTGCAATGACTGTCTCTACTGCATCGGACGCTCTTTCTATTGCATCTTCTATCAGTGGTTTTTCGTCCTTCAAAAAAGGACTGAGAACATAGTCGCTTACCCTGGATGAATCATCAGGTCTTCCTATACCAACCCTTACCCTGACAAATTCCTGACTTCCAGTCTGCTCGATGATGGAACGCAGGCCGTTGTGTCCGCCATGCCCTCCCCTCTCCCTGATCCTTATTTTACCTGTCGGAAGCTCAAGGTCGTCACAGATAACTATGCAGTCGGATGGATTCAGCTTATAAAAAAACAGGAGTGAAGAGACAGATTCTCCACTCCTGTTCATATATGTCTGGGGTTTTGCGACAATGACATCATCATTGCCTGTCTTCCCTCTGCCTATCATGGCCTTGAATTTAGACTGGTTCAGCTCTATCCGGTTTTTATAGGCAATGAGA
>JACQYJ010000100.1 GCA_016208525.1 Deltaproteobacteria bacterium
AAGATGAGAAGGGGCGGCCAACTCCTGACCTTTTGGAGGAGGTCCTTCCAAGGCTCATATCGGCCATCCATTTCAGGAAGTCCATGCGCTGGAGAGACCTGGATGTGAGGTTTGCAAGGCCCATCCACTGGATCATCGCCCTGTTTGGCGCAGATATAGTCCCATTCTCCTTTGGAGAGATAAAGAGCGGGAATGAGTCTTGCGGGCATCGTTTTATGGCGCCTGGCACGTTCAAGGTAAGCGGCCTTGCCGATTATCTGGATAAGACTGAGAAGGGGTTTGTGATTGTAGACCATGAGAAGAGAAGGGCTATAATCAAAGAGCAGGTTGATAAGCTGGCATCTTCTTCTAATGGCTTTGTAATAGAGGACGAGGAGTTACTTGGTACGGTCCCATTTCTCGTTGAATATCCGGTAGCCTTACTTGGCAGCTTTGAAGGGGAGTTCCTGAATCTTCCTAAAGATGTCTTGATTACTGCCATGCGGAAGCATCAGAAGTACTTCTCGCTTGTTGACAAGGATGGAATGCTTCTCCCTCATTTCATAGCCGTAAGCAACACTGCGGCTAAAGAGATGGATGTCGTTAAAAGAGGGAATGAAAGAGTTCTAAGGGCAAGGCTTTCCGACGCTGCCTTCTTCTATAATGAGGACAAGAAGACACCTTTAGAGAAAAGGGTGGAGAAGCTAAAAGGGGTAGTCTTCCAGGTTAAGCTGGGCACTGTCCATGAAAAGATGGAGAGGTTCAAGAGTCTCGCAGAGTTTCTGGCCGATATCTTAAAACCTGAGGTTAAAGAAACCGTCTCAAGAGCCGCATACCTTTGCAAGGCTGACCTTGTGTCAGGAATGGTAGGTGAATTCCCTGAACTTCAGGGGATTATGGGCAGGGAATATGCGGCAGTTTCCGGTGAAGATGCCGAAGTTGCAAAAGCTATCTATGACCATTACCTGCCTCGTTTTGCAGAAGATGGCGTTCCTGATAACGACGCAGGGGCTGTTTTAAGCATAGCAGACAGGATTGATACAATCTGCGGATGTTTCGGCATAGGCCAGATTCCAACAGGCGCGACCGATCCTTTTGCCCTGAGAAGGCATACCATAGCTATTATAAACATTATCCTTGCGAGGGATTATAAACTATCCCTTTCAAAACTCATTGACAGGTCGGTTGCACTTTTGTCAGGGAAGATTACAAGACCTGCCGATGAGGTGAAAAAGGATGTCATTGAGTATATACGGGTAAGGTTCCAGAACATCCTGACAAGTGATGGATATCCTATTGACGTGGTTGACGCTGTGCTGTCAGCAGATTTTGATGATATCGTCAGGTCTGTAAAGATTGTAAAGGCGCTTTCCTGGCTTAAGAAGAGGCCTGATTTCGAGCCTCTGGCAATAGCCTTCAAAAGGGCGGTAAATATCACGAAGGGCACTGTCAGGACGGCCGCAGACGCTTCCCTCTTCCAGCATGATACAGAGAAAGCGCTTTATGAGGCTTCAATCAAGGTCAAGGAAAGGGTTTCTGAAATGGCAAAGAAAGAGGAGTTCAATTCAGCCTTGCTTGAAATCGCAACGCTTAAAGGCGCTGTAGATGCCTTCTTTGACGGCGTTATGGTAATGGATAAGGATGAGTTGATAAAGAACAACAGGCTTGCCCTTTTATGGGGAGTATCTGATATATTCTCAGGGTTTGCGGATTTTTCGAAAATAACAACAAGTAACAATTAACCGCGAAGGCGCAAAGAACGCAAAGTAAAATCCTGATTAGAATCAGATGAACACAGATTAATTATGATTTCCACTGTGTAGATCATATAATAATCAGCGTAAATCAGTGTCGAAAAAGATCTTTGCGACCTTTGCGCCTTTGCGGTGAAGATAAGTTGATTAAATTTTGGGAGGTTTTCTAATGGCAGAGAAGTATGTCTATTTCTTCGGTGGTGGAAAGGCTGAAGGCAGGGGAGACGCAAAGGAACTCCTCGGAGGCAAGGGGGCAGGGCTTGCAGAGATGACCAACCTTGGCCTGCCTGTGCCCGGCGGATTTACCATAAACACTGAGGTCTGCGACCAGTTCTACAAGAACAAGAGGAAATATCCTGACGGTCTTGATAAGGAGGTCAGGGAACACTTAGAAAGGCTTGAGGCCCTTGTTGGGAAGAGGCTGGGCGATGCCAACGACCCTCTCCTTGTCTCTGTCCGTTCAGGAGCTGCCCGTTCCATGCCGGGAATGATGGAGACCGTTCTAAACCTTGGACTGAATGATAAATCAGTTGAAGGCCTTGCCGGGAAGACAAATAACCGACGTTTTGCACTCGATGGATACAGGCGTTTCATTGTAATGTACGGGGCCATTGCCATGGGGGTTCCAAGGGAGGATTTTGAGCATAAGTTTGAAGAGATAAAAGAAAATAAGACAAGGGCGAGGCTGAATATCCCAAAGGGACAAAAGGTCCTTGATACTGACGTGAATGAGGCGGAGCTTGAACAGTTGGTCCCGCTGCTAAAGGGTGTCTATAAGAAACATACTGGAAAGGATTTTCCCCAGGAGCCTATAGAGCAGCTGTGGGGGGCAGTAAATGCGGTATTCGGTTCATGGATGGCGGAGAAGGCCGTAACCTACAGGGAGATAGAAAAGATAACGGGTCTCAAGGGGACTGCCGTGAACATTGTGCAGATGGTCTTCGGGAACAAAGGGGAGACATCCGGCACAGGCGTCTGCTTTACGAGAGATCCTAATAACGGAGAGAACACATTCTATGGGGACCTGCTGATGAATGCCCAGGGAGAGGATGTGGTGGCAGGCATCAGGACGCCGATACATCTGAGCGAGCTTAACTTAAAAATGCCCAGGATATATGAACAGCTCTGTGATGTCCGGCTGAAGCTGGAAAGAAATTACAAAGACATGCAGGACATCGAATTCACTGTAGAGGAGGAAAAACTCTACATACTCCAGTGCCGCTCAGGTAAGCGCTCTCCTATGGCTGCGTTCAGGATAGCGGTTGATATGGTGAACGAGGGGCTGATAACCAGGGAAGAGGCTCTGCTTCGTGTGACAGACAAGGATATAGAGGGGCTCTTCTACCCTGTCATAGACCCGAATATCTCACAGGACGAGCTGGAGGCCAAGTATCTTGCCAGCGGAATTGATGCGGTTCCAGGGGCTGCGGCCGGTCAGATAGTATTTACCGCCAGGGATGCGGAGGAGTGGGCAGCCAACGGCAAAAAAGTCATCCTTGTCCGGAGGGAGACAAGCCCTGAAGACGTAGGCGGGATGCATGCGGCACAGGGCATTCTGACCGCTACCGGCGGGAAGACTTCCCATGCAGCGGTCGTGGCCCGTGGTTGGGGGAAGTGCTGCATTGTGGGGTGTGACGCGATTTACGTAGATTACATCAGGAAGGTGATGACAATAGGAGGTAAGGAGTTCAAGGAGGGGGAGGAGATAACCATTAACGGCTCCAACGGCAATATCTACCTGACCTCCTTGAGCCTTATAAAACCGGAATTACCTGATGCGTACCATACCTTGATGAAATGGGCGGATGAGTTTAGAAGGCTTAGAGTCAGGACCAATGCAGATACGCCGTATGATGCGCAGAATGGCGTGAGGCTCGGCGCCGAAGGAATAGGGCTTTGCAGGACGGAGCACATGTTCTTTGATACAGAGGAGCGACGCCTTGCCATCCAGGAGATGATCATAGCAGACACAGTGGAACACAGAAAAATGGCTCTGTCTAAGCTTTTGCCCTTCCAGAGGGAGGACTTTAAGGGGATATTCAGGGCAATGGATGGAAAGCCGGTTACCATAAGGCTTATAGATCCGCCTCTTCACGAGTTTGTCCCGCACACTGAGCATGAACAGAGGCAACTGGCGGATAAGATAGGTGTCACATATGAACATGTGAACCGGAGGGTTGAAAGGCTTCATGAGGCCAACCCGATGCTTGGCCACAGGGGGTGCAGGCTCTGCATCAGTCATCCTGAGATACTGGAGATGCAGGTGAGGGCCATAATAGAGGCGGCATGCGACTGCCAGGGCAACGGAAGCATGGTGTTCCCTGAGATCATGCACCCCCTTGTCATTGACAGGAAGGAGCTCAATGTGCTTGAGACAAAGACAAGAGAGGTGGCGGAGGCGGTTATTGCCGAGAAGGGCGTGAAGGTGGAATACCTTGTGGGCACAATGATAGAGGTTCCAAGGGCAGCCTTGCTTGCTGACAGGATAGCAGAGGTGGCGGAGTTCTTCTCCTTCGGGACCAACGACCTGACCCAGCTTACCCTTGGCATGTCGAGGGATGACGCCGGAAGGTTCCTTCCTGATTATGTGGACGAGAGGAAGGCCGGGGTATTCAAGGCAGACCCGTTCCAGTCACTTGATCAGGACGGCGTGGGTATGCTTATAAAGATGGCGGCTGAAAAGGGGAGGGCAACTCGGCCGAAGTTAAAGCTTGGCCTCTGCGGAGAGCACGGCGGAGATCCTGCGTCCGTTGAATTCTGTCATAAGAGCGGGCTTGATTATGTATCCTGTTCCCCTTTCAGGGTGCCTATTGCGAGGCTTTCCGCTGCCCAGGCCGCTATTAAGGCAAAGAAAAAATCGTAGGGGCAATCCGGCGGGTTGCCCAAGAAGGGCGAGGCAACGCCTTCGCCCCTACCTTGCATCGAAAGTCAATGCCAAAGGAGGTTTAGTATGTTTAGTATCAAGGCGAAGTTAGCATTTCTCACTGGCGGAGCTTTTCTGGTTATTGCAGCTATAGGGAGCACTAGTTTTTGGTTCCAGAAAAAGACCGACCTGATGGTGGAAAGCCTGGAGGTTCAGATGGGCAACCTCGTATTAATTGATGACCTGCAATTGGCCATCAATGCTGCCATTATGCCGGGGAATGATTATATCATCACAGGGGATCATAAATATAAGGATGAATTTGATAAATTGGACGGAGAGGTTCAGGCAATCCTGTCAAAGATAAAGGGAAGCGCTGATTTTTCAGCGGGGGAAAAGGAGTCTATCGAGGAATTCGAGGAACTTTATACAGGGATAAAGGATATTTCAGATCAGATATTCTACATGGATCCCACAGAAAAGGGGCTCGCGCAGTTAATGGAAAAAATGGATTATCAATTTGCTGCGCCTGCAATTGATCAAGAACATGCCTTCAGGGCAGAGATTCTACAGACAGTTGAAGGAAAAAAGGCAGAACTGCGCAGTATGAAGGATTTTGCAAGGCTGATGTTGATGGTTGTTATTTTCGTTTCCTTAATTGCAGGGACTATAGTTACTATTTTAATCAGCCGTTCCATATTAATACCAATAAATGAGACCATTGAGATGTTTAAGGACATTGCCGAAGGCGAGGGGGACCTGACGAGGAGGCTTGTTGTAAAGTCGGAAGACGAAGTAGGGAAGCTTGGGACCTGGTTTAACAAGTTTATAGAGGGGATGCAGGGAACCGTGAGAGGGGTCAATACGGCATCCGAGGAAGTAGTTTCCATATCCGGGAAGTTATCCGTAGCCTCAGAGAAGGTAAGGAACTCAGCCGATCAGCAGCTGCGCGCAACTGAGGATACCTCGTCTTCCATAAGTGAAATGGAGGCTTCGATGAGGTCGGTTGCGGATGCAGCCGAACATGTGCTGGCTTCAACGGATACGGTATCGTCATCTGTCCTTGAGATGACAGCATCTGTAGAAGAGATTGCCGGCAATATGGGAAAGCTGACCGACTCTGTGGATACTGCCACATCGTCTGTAACAGAGATTGTAGCATCCATTAAAGAGGTTGGATCCAATGTCAATGTCCTTTCCGGTGTCTCTGAGGAGATAATATCGTCTATTACCGAGATCAGCGCCTCGGTAAAAGAGATAGAGCAGAACTCCAGGGAACAGACAAACCTTTCCGAGAAGGTTAAAAACGAGGCGTCTTCCGTAGGCATGGAATCTGTCAAGAAAAACATGAGCGGAATGGACCGTATCAAGGCAGATGTGTCCTCTGCCTCAGCTGTTATAAACCGCCTTGGGGAAAGGTCTGAAGAGGTGGGGAGCATACTCAATGTCATAAACAATGTTACTGAAGCGACATCGCTCCTGGCATTAAATGCGGCGATCCTTGCGGCACAGGCAGGAGAGCATGGGAAAGGGTTTGCTGTAGTTGCGGACGAGATCAAGGAGCTTGCGGAGCAGACCGCTTCATCCACCAAGGAGATTGCCGGGATTATAAAGGCCTTCAGGGACGATGTCGCATCCGCAGTGACCTCTATGGAGAGGAGTTCCAGAGGTGTAGAAGACGGAGTCGCCCTTTCATGGGAGGCCCACAGCGCCCTGGACATGATATTAAAAAGCACAGACCAGTCCGTTGATATGGCTAAAAGGATAGAGATAGCCACAAGAGAGCAGGCAAAGGGGGCAAACCTTGTTACAGACGCTATGCGCAAGATGGGCGGTATGGTTGACGAGATAAAAAAGGCGACAGACGAGCAGAAGAAAGGGGCAGAGGGTATAGTCCGGGCTGCCGAGAATATGAGCGAGATCACCGGCATGGTCAAGGTATCTACGGTTCAGCAGGCAAAGGAAAGTAAATATACATCGGAGATAGTCTTTGATGTTGCGCAGAGGATGAAAGAGGTAGTCAAATCCATTGAAGAACAGAAAGTTGCAGCCGCCCGCATAGTCAAGGCTGTAAAAATGGTAAAGAACATCGGTGAAGAGAATGTCGTCCTTTCAGGAGACCTTGATGTTACTGTAGAGAGGCTCAACAAGCAGACCGCTTCCATGAAGGAAGGGATGGGCAAGTTCAAGGTATAGCAAATAAACTCTTTATCCTAAAAAAAGCATTTGCCACTGACTTTCACGGACTAAGAGCAAGTAATTAAAAGATTTTTCGACAAGCATTAGAATCACCTTTTGGGTGAACTGCTCATAATGTTTAAATGTTTGAAAGTCTCGTAAAAAGTCTTTTCTGTGGTTCGACAGGCTCACCACGAACGGAAGAAAGTCAATGATTTCAACCTGACCACCGTTCGCCCTGAGCTTGTCGAAGGGTGATCTGTGACTTTTTACGACTTCGTCAATGTTTATAGATCGACAGGAAGGCTGCTGAGGTTTTCGGCACCCCTACCAGCGACCTGATGGAGAATGCAGGTAAGGGGCTGGCCAATGTCATACAGAAGCATTATCCAGATATTAAGAGGATCGCCATATTCTGCGGCAAGGGAAATAACGGCGGAGACGGACTTGTTGCCGCGAGATGCCTGTCAGTGAAGTCAGATGTTGTAGTGTTTCTCCTTTGCCGCAAGGAGGAGATGAGAGGTGACGCAGGGGCAAACCTTGACAAGTACAAAGGGAATATCTTTGAGATAACTTCTGAGGAGGAGTTCAAAAAGACCATCTCAGGGGCCGCACAGGCCGATATCATAGTTGACGCCATCCTGGGCACCGGGCTGAAGGCCGAGCTTACCGGACAGTACAGAAGCGTAGTTGAGGGAATAAACAGCCTGGGGAAAAAGGTTATATCTGCTGATATCCCTTCAGGGATCAGTTCAGATACCGGGCAGGTTATGGGGGCGGCTGTGAAGGCCGATCTCACCGTAACCTTTGGTATTCCCAAGACGGGTCTGTATCTATTCCCAGGGAGGGAGTATGCAGGGAAGGTTGAGGTCATAAATATCGGGTTCCCTGATGCCCTTATATCAGGGGAAGTTATAAGGAGCGGGATCATAGAGCGGTCAGACATTGCCCCTCTGTTTCCGGCAAGGCAAAAGGACACACATAAGGGAAGTTTTGGTCATCTGCTGGTTGTGGCCGGCAGCAGAGGTAAAACAGGGGCTGCTGCCATGGCTGCCTCTTCAGCCATGAGGACAGGCGCAGGTATTGTGACCCTTGCTGTTCCAAAGAACCTCCAGCCGATATTTGAAATGAAGCTCGTTGAGGTGATGACCGAGCCTCTTTCAGATGGTGAAGAGTGGTCCATAGGTGAAAATGCATTAGGCGAAGTGTTAAGCCTTGCTGAAGACAAGAGTGCAGTGGCAATAGGTCCGGGGATTGTGCCGACCCCGGCTGCTGCTATGGCAATGGCCGGGCTTATTAAAGAGCTGTATCAGCCGGTACTCATAGACGCAGGCGGGATTGATGCAATAATCAGCTACCC
>JACQYJ010000011.1 GCA_016208525.1 Deltaproteobacteria bacterium
CCATCAGGGGGAGAGGATTAAGGCCTCGAAGAGGTTCTCGCACCCTGTGGGTGTGAGAGGTGGCATTGCCAACAGTCAACAGGAACTTCCCTGTCACAGGGTGCGGCTCAGCGCCAACGTAAAGAGCCGAGAGGTCTATATATAGCCTGGTCTTATCCAATAACCTCTCCGGAGGTCCGCAAATCCGTCCTTCAGGGCTTACAGGCTCATCGGATATCTGATTTGCAATGTGTGTCTCAGGTAAAAATGGATTCAAAAGACTGTTCATCCTTGCCACGCCGAGAATTGCGAGGGTCAGCATGGAAAAGATAAAAAACAGGGCAGGCGCCTTTTTGACCAGTATTGATGCGGCTGTAAGGGATAAGGATATAAAAGTTAGCGCAATAAGAATATGGAACGGGATGCTGAAATAGTATCCTGAGATCAGGCCGATAAGGTAGGATGCAAGTATCGGAAGAATCGGGCGGGACATGGCAGTCCTCCTAAAAAAACATTTAGCCACGGATTTACACAGTTAAAAAAGCTGGTAAGCTTGCAAGCCGGCAAGCCAACAAGCAAAATCCTTGTTTATCTGTGTGCATCTGCGGCCAATTGCAGAATTCAGGTACCTCATATCCTGAATATCAGTTTAAGGAGTATCTGCATAATAATAGCAGCGACATCCTCTTTCAGGCCTTCTTCGGTGTCCATCAGGCCATACTTCGGCGGCTCTTCCGGCGCCTGCTTCAGGTTTATGGCGCTTCCAAGTCTCTTTACCGCTTCTATCCTCTCTTCGCCTTCTGCCACAGGGAGATAAGTCGGCGCAGCTCTCTTTTGTGTGCTTAGAATCGACTCTTTATGATTTCCATATTTTGATAGTTCACCGCGGTTCAGCCACAAACCATTGCAGGAGTTGCAACGCATGATCTCGGAGTCTTTCGGGAAGCAGGGGTCTTTGAAAGGTTCTAACTTCAACTTGCACCGGGGACAAAGGCCTTCACCCATTGGATGGGGATTTGATGACAGGAGGCTGTTTTCATTAATCGTATCGAGACGCCTTGCCTCAGCTTCTCTCAGCAGGTAAAGCTCCCACTGGTCAAACCATATCCCGCCGCAGGTTTCACACTGATCAAGAAGTAAGATCCTCCCGTAGTTGGCCTCTGCATAACTTTCTTTAAGAGCGCCCTTACAGTTCGGGCAGATGAGTCCTGTCTCAACCATGCTATAGTCATACCTTTAATGTTGTGGTCTATTAGATACGTCAGGCCACTGTCATCCTTTTCCGCTCCCTGGCCTTTACATATCCGTCAATAATTTTTTTCCCTTCCCACGTAAGAGTTAAGTATCTTTTTTCCCCTGCATTGCCCACCTTTTTATAGACGGGGACTATTATAAACAGCTCTCAGCGAAAAACAATAACTGCTTTGTTGTGCCATTCCGAAAAGCAAAACACAAACACCTTTTCGGATGCAAGATAGATCAGAAATCCAGCGGGCTCTTTGCCTCTTTCTTAGTCCTGCTCGGCACACAATGGGTATATATCATTGTCGTCCTTACATCGCTGTGCCCCATCATCTCCTGTATGGTGCGGATGTCATAATTAAACTGCAACAGGTGCGTCGCAAAGCTGTGGCGGAAGGTATGAGATGACACCCTCTTCATTATCGTTACCTTCTTTACAGCCCGCCGGATCGCCTTGTTCACATGGCTCTCGTGGAGATGATACCTCCTGTATCCCCCTTCTTCAGGTACAAGGGTCAATGTCTTTGCCGGGAAGAACCACTGCCATATCAGCTCCTTCCCAACGTTCTTATACTTCTTTTCAAGGAGGCCGTCAACAAAAGCGCCCGAATAACCGGCAGCCAGATCCTTCTCATGCAACTCCCTTACATGCTCCAACTGTTTTATAATCTGGTTTTCAATAGACCTTGGAATCGGAACGGTCCTGTCCTTCTTCCCCTTTCCATCATGCACTGTCAACACCCTTGTATCCAGATTGAAATTATGCAGCCTGAGCTTCATGCACTCAAAGAGCCTCAGCCCGCATCCGTACAGAAGCTTTACTACCAAATCATAAGGATAATCGAGATTATCCAGCACAAAGTTCACCTCGTCCCTGGACAGCACAACAGGTATATATCTGGTCCTTCTGGCCCTTACATTATCGCTTTGATCGCCGAAATCGGCCTTTAAGACATGCCTGTATAAAAAGAGCAGCGCATTAAAAGCCTGGTTCTGGGAGGAAGCGGATACTTTACATTCCACAGCAAGGTATCGAATAAAATCCTTTACATCTCGCGAATCAAGCTCCTTGGGAGGTTTATTCTTTGTAAAAACCTGAAACTTCCTAATCCAGATGGAGTATGCCCTCAATGTCTTCTGGGAATAATGCCTGACCTTGATCTCAGCAGACAGACCGTCATGAACCTTGTCCCACTCCGCTCCCAAGCTCCCCTCCACCTGTTCATCCCTTTCTGAAAGAGCTAACGTAGGGGCGGGGCTTGTCCCCGCCCTCACTGAATCAGGACTATCCCCGGTTTTATCCAGCATCTCATAATAAAAACCCACAGCCTTACCCGCCTCCTCCTGCATTGAAAGAGCTTGATTCTTCTCATGCAGCTTAATCATGAAATGCTTTAGGGATTCCTTATCAGCATACCGGTGACAGTATTTATGACAGAAATCAAGATAGTACCTCAACCACTTCTTGTAATTATTATGCAAGGAAACCGGGACCGTTTTTTTATTGAGTAGTAAGGCATATTTTGTGAACAACGCAGCAGGGATATTAATCATGAATACATATCCTATTTCTTGATATCACTTAACAAGTGTAGTTAGCAGGTTAGGAATTATATTTACTGTGCTTTTATATGTCAATCTAAATATTTATTTGCTTGACTTACTGCCTGCTTTCTGTTTAAGTTGAGAAAAACTTGTTAAATATATTGATGAGTCGCCGCTTCGCGGCAACTCATTCCGGCGGTTGAGCGTCGAACCTGATGGGCCGCGAAGCGCGCCCCATCAAAACGGTTCGAGAGGAGGGCTAAAGCCCCCGCTCAACCGCCGGAGTAGGCACACATAGAAGAAAAAATCAGTATGGAATATATCCCAGTTCGAGTCAGCGACATCATCCGGCAGGTCAATCGCGACATCTACCTCCCAGCTATCCAGCGGGAGCTTGTGTGGGGCACGGATCGCATTGAGCGACTATTCGACTCGATCATGGCCGACTTCCCCATCGGGTCTTTTCTTTATTGGCGGTTGGAGCAGAAGAACAAGGACGAGTGGCCGGTCTACGAGTTCATTCGGGATTTCGACAGCGAGTCCCCGCACAATCCGCCTGCGAACATGGCCGGAATCACGAAGGACATCACCCTTGTCTTGGACGGCCAACAAAGAATAACTTCACTCTTCATCGGCCTGCGGGGGTCATACCGTTTCTTCTACTACCGGTGGCGAAAGACCCACCTCTACTTGAACCGCCTCAAACCTCCCGTACCGAACGAGGACAACCCCGAAGAACTGACCTACAGCTTTGCATTTCGAGAGAGTGCCGCGCGTGACGGGGACAAGCCGCAGCTTTGGTACCAGGTTGGACGGAACGGCGAAATGGGAGACATTGGATGCCCGTAGCGAAATCCATGATTTTACAGACACCCTCAACGAGATCGGAAATGGATATAGCTTCGGCAAGGACTTTGTGCTAAAGGCATGCTTGTACCTGAGTGAGAACCTGCCTATCCAGTATAGGGTTAAGAACTTCACGAGGAATAACCTTCGCACCATCGAAGGGAATTGGGAGAAGATCAAGGAATCTCTCTCGGCGACGGTGCGGCTCATCTCCCGCTTTGGCTTCAACGCAAAGAATGTCGTGGCCCCCTTGGCATTGCTGCCGATTGCCTTTTACCTAATGAAGAGAAGCAACTCAGCGTTCGATACATCTTCGAAAGCTGAAGATGTCCATGCACAGGTTGCAATCCGGCGGTGGTTCGTTTTCTCGACCCTTAAAAATGCATTTGGCGGTTCGTCCGATACTACCCTGACTCGGCTGAGGGTATTGTTGAACGCTTGCGGCTCGACAGGGCCGTTCCCCGCCGATGATCTCTACACATCACTGGGAATCGAACCATCAGTCAATGATGCGGAAATCGACCGAAT
>JACQYJ010000095.1 GCA_016208525.1 Deltaproteobacteria bacterium
TGGGTATCTGAGATCTGGATTCGAATCTTGTTCCCGATGAGGGTGGAGTAATTCTGGAGGATAAATTCGAGTTTCTTCGATCCTTTGGCCTCGAGTCCGGCAATGTTCAATTCCAGGGTCGGGGTATTGGGAAGCACAGTCCTTGACGAAAAGGGGATAAAGGCCCTTGCGGAACTTCCTGGATTGGATCAGCTCAGGGCAAATATTCTGGGGCTCATACAGGCGCCTGCATCAAAGCTGGCAAGGCTCATGGCTACTCCTGGTTCGCAGGTTGCCAGGGTTGTTAAGGCGCACTCAGAAAAATAATCATAAATAAAAACAATAAAAGGAGATAGAGAAATGGCAGATTTGAATAAGATAGTTGATGAACTTAGCGGCCTTACCGTTATTGAGGCTGCGGAATTGAGCAAGCTTTTGGAGGAAAAGTGGGGCGTTTCTGCAGCAGCGCCGGTTGCTGCTGTTGCTGCTGTTGCTGCTCCAGGCGCGGCTCCTGCTGCTGAACAGACTGAGTTTAATGTTGTGCTTAAGGCTGCCGGCGACAACAAGATCAATGTCATAAAAGAGGTCAGGGCAATAACCGCTCTGGGACTGAAAGAGGCCAAGGAACTGGTAGAAGGCGCTCCAAAGAACGTGAAGGAAGGCGTTTCCAAGGATGAGGCTGCGAAGATAAAGAAGCAGCTTGAAGGCGCAGGCGCAACCGTAGAGGTTGCCTAAAGACGGGTTAAGAGGTTAAGAGGCCAAAGGGCTAAAGGGCTAAGAGGTTGAATCTTTTAACCTCTTTACCTTTTTGCCTTTTTGCCTTTTCGCCGTTTTACCTTTTTGCCGTTTCGGCTTACGATTTTTTTAGAACAAGGAGAGTTCATGCTCAATTCGTCCAGTACCCTGAGGGTTAGAAAAGACTTTTCCAAGATACCAAAGGTCCTTGAGATATTTAATCTCATTGATGTCCAGGTAAGGTCGTACGAGAGGTTTCTTCAGGCCGATGTAAAACCGGAAAACCGTAAGGACGTGGGTCTTCAGGCTGTTTTTAAAAGCGTGTACCCTATCAAGGATTTTAATGAAACATCTTCGCTTGAGTTTGTAAGTTATACGTTGGGTGAGCCAAAATATGATGTCCTTGACTGCCAGCAGAGGGGGATGACCCTTGCCGCTCCGATGAGAGTGACCGTGAGGCTGGTAGTGTGGGATAAAAACGATGAGACCGGCGCCCAGACTATAAGGGACATAAAGGAGCAGGAGGTCTACTTCGGAGAGATTCCGCTTATGACCCAGAACGGCACCTTTATTATAAATGGCACTGAAAGGGTGATTGTGAGCCAGCTCCACCGCTCTCCCGGCGTCTTCTTTGACCATGACAAGGGCAAGACACATGTCAGCGGAAAGGTATTATACGTAGCCAGGGTTATCCCTTACAGGGGCTCGTGGCTTGACTTTGAATTTGATCCCAAGGATATCCTCTATGTGAGAATAGACAGAAGGAGGAAGTTTTATGCCTCCGTTCTCCTGAGGGCCCTTGGTTACTCTATAGAGGAGATACTTAACTATTTTTACAAGTCGGAAGTTGTAACCATAAAGAACGGCAAGGTCCAAAAGAAAACAGATTTTGAACTGCTGTTGAACCAGCATGCGCCCCACGATATCCTGGATCCCAAGACCGGGGAGGCGATAGTAAAGGCAAAGAAAAAGATAACGAGGCTGCATTTAAAGAAGATGAAAGAGGCAGGGATAGAGTTTATCCCTATAGAGTTCGAGGATGAAGTCGGGAAGATCGCAGCTGCGGATATATATGATCCCAGGACTGGCGAGGTCATAGTGGAGTGCAACGGGGAGATTACCCCTGAAAAGATAGAAGAGATAAAGAAGAGAAAGATCACGGAGTTCAAGACCCTCTTCATTGACCCTATGATCACGGGAACCAGCATCCGTGACACATTGATGCTGGACAAGATTGCGACTCCTGAAGATGCCCTCATAGAGATTTATAAACGGTTGAGGCCGGGAGAGCCGCCTACGCGTGAGACGGCAAGGGCGCTCTTTGACAACATGTTCTTCAATCCCGACAGGTACGACCTTTCTAGGGTCGGGAGGCTTAAGCTAAACCACAAACTGGGCAGGGATCTTCCTATAGACCACCTTGCCCTGTCCAAAGAGGATATCCTCGCAGTGGTAAGGTACCTGGTGGACCTCAAAAACGGCATAGGAGAGATAGACGATATTGACCATCTGGGGAACAGAAGGGTAAGGGCAGTTGGTGAGCTCCTTGAAAACCAATACAGGATAGGACTTGTCAGGATGGAGAGGGCTGTAAAGGAGAGGATGTCGCTACAGGATATACAGGGGATGATGCCCCATGACTTGATAAACCCGAAACCGGTTGCAGCAGTCGTAAAGGAATTTTTTGGTTCAAGCCAGTTATCTCAGTTCATGGATCAGACAAACCCGCTCTCAGAAATAACTCATAAGAGAAGGCTTTCTGCCCTTGGGCCTGGAGGTCTTACGAGAGAGAGGGCAGGTTTTGAGGTCAGGGACGTGCACCCGACCCACTATGGAAGGATATGCCCCATTGAGACTCCTGAAGGGCCGAATATCGGGCTTATAGCGTCTCTGTCAACATATGGCAGGGTCAATGAATACGGCTTTATAGAGACCCCTTACAGGATTGTAGAGGGCGGCAAGGTCTCGAAGGAAATAAAGTTTCTGACCGCATTGGAAGAGGAGGAGCATGTTATAGCCCAGGCCGATGCCCCGCTGGATAAGGAGGGAAGATTCAATGTCCCCCTGATATCCACAAGAAGAGCCGGAGAGTTTATTATGATGAGACCTGAGGACGTCACCCTCATGGATGTTTCTCCCAAGCAGCTTGTGAGCGTGGCTGCGTCCCTCATCCCGTTTCTTGAACATGATGACGCCAACAGGGCCCTCATGGGTTCAAACATGCAGCGTCAGGCAGTGCCTCTACTCAGAACAGAGGCCCCTTTAATCGGCACAGGTATGGAGCACGTCGTGGCCAGGGACTCCGGTGTTGCGATAGTTTGCAGGAGGGAGGGTGTCGTAGAAAGCGTTGACGCCTCAAGGATAGTAATCAAGGCAAAGGGCGGCGCGGGCGTTGACATATACGACCTGATTAAATACCAGAAATCAAACCAGGGGACATGCCTGAATCAGAGGCCGATCGTTAAAGAGGGCGACAAGATTGCCAGGGGGCAGATAGCAGCAGACGGCCCTGCTACAGATAACGGAGAACTGGCGCTTGGTAAAAACATAGTAGTTGCGTTTATGCCGTGGCGCGGCTTTAATTTTGAGGACTCCATCCTGATAAATGAGAAGCTTGTTAAGGAAGACACCTTTACCTCTGTCCACATTGAGGAGCTGGAGGTGGCTGCCAGGGACACGAAGCTGGGCAAGGAGGACATTACTGCCGATATCCCGAATGTCGGAGAAGAGTCCCTTAAGGACCTGGATGAGAGTGGTATCATTCGAATTGGGGCCCGGGTAAAACCTGGAGATATCCTGGTAGGCAAGGTTACTCCAAAGAGTGAGACCCAGCTTACCCCGGAAGAGAAGCTCCTCAGGGCCATATTCGG
This sequence comes from Deltaproteobacteria bacterium, assembly GCA_016208525.1. Classification (GTDB taxonomy): domain Bacteria; phylum Desulfobacterota; class JAENJC01; order JAENJC01; family JAENJC01; genus JAENJC01. The sequence goes on from JACQYJ010000095.1 coordinate 3,585, forward strand.
CGAAAAGGCCGGCGATGTAAGGGATACATCCCTGAAGGTCCCGCCTGGAATAGAGGGCACCGTTATAAATGTAAAGGTCTTTTCCAGAAAGGGCGTAGAAAAGGATGAGAGAAGCAAGGGGCTTGAGGACCTGGAAATATCCAAGCTGGAGAAGGACAGGAGCGATGAGGTGCGGGTGATCCAGGAAGGGGCATACGCCAAGCTTAAAGCGTTGCTTGTAGGCAGCGCTATTTCCGCCAACATCCTGGATGACGAAAAAAAGGTTATTCTGGCAAAGGGGAAGAAGATTGCCGAGGCCATGCTGGAAAAGGTCCCGAAGAATAAATGGGCGGCGATCTCGGTTTCCGACAATGAAGTTGAGGCTCAGATCGAAAAGGTAGCTGACAACATGAACGACCAGATTGAACTGGTCAAGACGTTGTTTGTGGATAAGATAAACCGTCTCAAGAAGGGGGATGAGCTTCCTCCTGGTGTTATAAAACTCGTAAAGGTCAGTGTAGCCATGAAGAGGAAGCTCCAGCCTGGAGACAAGATGGCCGGGCGTCATGGGAACAAGGGCGTTCTCTCCCAGATAGTCCCGGAAGAAGATATGCCCCTGAAAAGCGCGCTCAAGAAGATATATAATTCACCGGTTATCGCACGGATCATAGACGGGGCAGACGATGAAGCGATATTCAGGATGGCCAGTGACGCCAGGAAGGGTATACATATGGCAACCCCGGTTTTTGAAGGGGCCTCTGAGGATGAATTGAATGCCGAGCTTGCGAGGGCAGGTCTGCCCGAGTCTGCACAGTCAACCCTTTATGATGGGAGAACCGGTATGGTATTTGACTCGGAGGTGACGGTAGGGGTCATGTATATGCTGAAGCTGCACCACCTTGTTGACGACAAGATACATGCCAGGTCCATAGGTCCTTACTCCCTGGTAACTCAGCAGCCGCTCGGGGGGAAGGCGCAGTTCGGAGGTCAGAGGTTTGGTGAGATGGAAGTGTGGGCTTTACAGGCATACGGCGCAGCATATACCCTGCAGGAGATACTGACCGTCAAGTCTGACGACGTAACCGGCAGGATAAGGGCCTATGAGGCTATTGTTAAGGGTGAAGACGTTATAGAAACCGGGCTTCCTGAGTCATTTAAGGTACTTGTAAAGGAACTGCAGAGTCTGGCGCTGGACGTGGAACTTCTGGAAAATAAAGAAGAATAAAAATTGATGGTTTCTAACAAAGTCAGGAAAAGGCTTTTTTTCACGCAAAGCCGCAAAGAACGCTAAGAAAAAAAGCTTTAAAATCAACATGCTTTCTTTGCGACTTTGCGTCTCTGCGTGAGATTATTAGTTTTTACGAATTCATCAATATTGATGCACTCGTAAAAAGTCCCAAATCACCCTTCGACAAGCTCAGGGCGAACGGTGGTCTGGTTGAAATCATTGACTTTATTCCGTTCGTGGTGAGCTTGTCGAACCACAGAAAAGACTTTTTACGAATTCATCAATATTAAGAAAAAAGGAGACTACCTTGAAAGATATTCAGAGCTTATTTGACAGGCCGGCTTCATCCCAGGGCTTTGATGCCGTCAGGATATGCCTCCCGTCCCCTGTGAAGATAAGGGAGTGGTCGCACGGCGAGGTAAAGAAGCCTGAAACCATAAACTATAGGACCTTCAAGCCTGAGAGGGATGGTCTTTTCTGTGCCAAGATATTTGGTCCTACCAAGGATTACGAATGTAACTGCGGGAAATACAAGAGACTTAAGCACAGAGGTGTGGTATGCGAGAAGTGCGGCGTGGAGGTCATCCAGTCAAAGGTCAGAAGAGAGAGGCTTGGCCACATAGAGCTTAATGCCCCTGTGGCGCATATATGGTTTCTTAGGAGCCTTCCAAGCAGGATAGGCACACTTATGGATATGTCCCTCAGGGACCTGGAGAAGGTGCTCTACTTTGAGTCTTATGTTGTAACCGACCCGGGGAATACTCCGCTCAAGGAGAAGGAGATCCTTTCCGAGGACAGATATAGGAAGGCGATAGAAGAGTACGGCGCGGAGTTCTCGGCGGACATGGGCGCTGAGGCCATAAAGGAGATACTGAAGAGGCTTGACTTAACCAAGCTTTCAGCAGAACTTCGTGACGAGATGAGGAAGACAGCCTCTGAGGCGAAGAAAAAGAAGCTGGCCAAGAGGCTTAAGATAATGGACGGGATAATTGCGTCCGGAAATAAGTCTGAATGGATGATCCTCGATGTTATTCCAGTGCTCCCTCCGGACTTGAGACCGTTGGTCCCGCTTGACGGCGGCAGGTTCGCTACATCCGACTTAAACGACCTTTACAGGAGGGTCATAAACAGGAACAACAGGCTGGCAAGGCTTCAGGAGCTTAATGCCCCTGAGATCATTATAAAGAACGAGAAAAGGATGTTGCAGGAGGCTGTAGACGCTCTCTTCGACAACGGCAGAGGCGGAAGGGTCATCACAGGCCCAAATAAGCGACCGTTAAAGTCCCTTTCAGACATGATAAAGGGGAAGCAGGGGCGGTTCAGGCAGAACCTCCTCGGTAAGAGGGTGGACTATTCAGGGCGTTCAGTTATTGTGGTCGGCCCAACCTTAAGGCTGCATCAGTGCGGCCTGCCAAAGAAGATGGCGCTGGAGCTGTTCAAGCCTTTCATATACAACAAACTTGAGCAGAGGGGAATCGACACTACCATAAAGAGCGCCAAGAAGATGGTCGAGAAGGAAAGGCCTGAGGTGTGGGATATACTGGAAGAGGTTACAAGA
>JACQYJ010000096.1 GCA_016208525.1 Deltaproteobacteria bacterium
AACAACAGACAGCACTGAGCGTCTCCACCCTTTTTCATCCGCTTCAGTCAAAAGGAACTCCTGTACCCCTTCTACCTTCCTTCCGAGACGGTCAAAGACCAGGCGCACCTTTGGCTGTGTCGGATCTTTCGGGTTAGGCGCTGTTACAATAGCTATCTCGTTGGTATTCAGCCTGACCAGCGTCCCCGGCGGATAGATGCCGAGGACCTCAATAAATCTGTCCAGCAGATGGGGTTCAAAATCCTTCCCTGAAAGTGTATGCATATACTCCAATGCCTTTCCCGGATTATAAGGCACCTGATAGGGCCTCATGGTTGTAATGGCGTCATAGCAGTCAGCTATATTCACACACATGGAGGGCTCGCTCTGGGACCCAGCTCCCTCTATCTGAGGATACCCCTGTCTGTTATACTTCAGGTGATGCTCTATGACAACTCTTATGGAAAGCTCGCTTATTCCTTCCATCTTCCTGATTATCTCTGCGCCTCTTGCAGGGTGTTTCCTGACCTCCTTCCACTCGTCCTCAGACAGAGGCCCAGGCTTCTTTATAATCCCTTCGTAGGTGTCTATCTTCCCGATATCATGGAGAATGGCCCCGACTCCAAGGTCATTTAAGACATCCTTCGGCATCCCAACGGCCTCTGCCAGGGCAAGGGAAAGTATAGATACATTGACACAGTGATGGAATGTATATTCATCATAGTTCTTAACCATGGAAAGTCCTAATATGGCTGACCTGTTTTCAAGGACCTGATCTACCATCTCGCTTATGACGACCTTGGCCCCTGTCGAGGAAGGAATCTTCCCGAGGCGGACCTCATCCATGGCTGTCCGCACAACATCAATGGCCCCTTTATAGACCCGTCTCGCTGCGTCTGCGCCTCCCTTTTCACCGGTGACCTTTGGCTCAAGGACGGTTATTTGAGAGACTCCAAGGGCATTCATATAAGGCGCAAAGCCGCCCGCTCTCTCAATATCGGCAGCATCCGAATATAGGAGCTTGAGAAGTCCCCCACGTATCTCCATCTCCGTAACCCCGCGGCTTATGGTTATTGTCCCGATATCCAACTTCTTCATCCTGGATGTAAGCTCCTGAATAGAATCAGTCAGTGTATAAAGAGGGGTTTCATCCAGGACCAGCACATCCTCCACCAGCCCTATTATCATCCTGTCCCTCGTATTCAATATGGAAGAGATGTCTTTATATACCTCTGAAATGCTATGGGTTATGGATGGATGACCGGCCGGGTAAAGGTTTATCCCCTTGACCGCCAGATTCAGGTTTCTTAAGACCTCAATCGCAAGATCATCTGCGCTACTCATGTTTAATTCTCCTAAGCTCATCTTCGCAGGCGTTCCTCACAGCATCTCTTGATGAAGAAAGACCCGCCTCCAAGGCCCTGACGGCATCAGGAGTCCCTGCATCTGCCAGGGCAGAGACGCAAATCACCTTAAGTTCGTCATCCCTTTTCCCCAAAAACCATCCTCTCTTTTCAAGGTTCCTGATGAGATAGGCAACCGCCTTTCTTGAGCCTATCCTCCCCAATGCCCTGACGGCTTCCCTGCCTGCCCCGCTGTCCGCTCTCTCTTCTACAAGGTCTATAAGGTCCTGAACAGACCCTTCATCCCCAAGGAGTCCCAGTGACACCACTGCCAGCTCTATCACGCTGCTGTCACTGTCGTCCAGAACGCTTTTTATAAGATTAATTGTCTCAGGGCCCTTTATCATGGAAAGCGCCCGAACAGTCTCTTTTCTTACACGAGGGTCTTTATGAGCGAGGGATGACCTGAGGGCATCTTCAACACCATTGCTTTCTCCTATCTCACCCAGGATCCTGACTGTGTTCCGCGCCACATACCATCTCGCATCGCTGAGCCCTTCAAGGAGTTCGGGGATTATCTCCTTCCCCATCATGACAAGGATGTTATTAAGTGTCTTCCTCGCGCCTACATCATCCTCCGTGGCCAGCCTGTCTGCCACGCGGCCTGCTGCCCTGCCCTTAAGCCTGGCGATGGTCTCGATCAATCTTGCATCTTTACTGCTTTTATCGCAAGCCAGGCTTAACAGGACACCTGCCCATAAGGGTACTCCCGGTCTTTTGAAATTCTGGATATGATGTTGCTTCTCTCCATCTCTTAATCAGCTCATCAGTATCCTCTGTTGGGGCCTCCTCAGTCGTTAACGGGCTTTCCACAGCCTGCGGAACCGGCTCATATACAGGGGCCTCCCCTTTCTCTTCACCTTCAAGAAAGTCGTATATCCCTCCGCCATACCCGGTTCCCTCTTTTTCAACGGCAGCCTCTATGTCTGCGGCCTTTTCGCTAACCTCCTCCTGCATTTCAAGTATCTTCCCATAATCTATCTTATTAAACCATAGACACCGCACCCCTTTACTCTGGAGCAACGCATCGCATCCGCCTGCATTATCTATTGCCCACTGTTCAGCAGTTATGACCTCAATCAAGGAGCGCAGATCGATCAGCTTCAACCCTCTTAAAAAGAATACGGACTGTATCCTCAGTTGAAAAAGTCTCTCCCCAATCTCTCTTACTGCCGGAGTTTTCCTTGCAACAGGAGTATCGCCCCAGAAGAAGCCTTCCCCCTTCTTGTACCTTATGACCACCTGTTCGGTTTCATCAAGGACGGCGGAGATGTCCTTAAACGGATTTACATAAAGAGCTAAAAGGGAAGGGTGGTTCGATGGATATAAGGATGATGCCTTATATACCTTGTGCATATCCAGTAAAAAATTATCAATAGAATCTGCCCTTGCTTCAAGAGGCTTAGAAGTAATACCGGTTTTCATATTTACTGAATTATATATCATCCCGACCTTATGTCAAACAGTTTTGTATCACCTAAATTCTGCAATCGAACCACAGAGCACACAGAGGAAACCCTTTAATACAAAAGGAAAATCCCTATTTTAAATCTTTTCTCTGTGCACTCGCTTAGAAGCGCCTACTTTTGGCTAAAGGTGACTTTTAAAATCCCTATAATTTTTAAAATCAAACTCATGAGAACACAGAGAAGAAAAGGGTTTTAAAAGGTTTTTATACTCAAAATTTATCTCTGTGTACTCTGTGGTTTGCAGTTTTTAGGTATCAGCCAATGGGCATAAAGGCTTGACAATACGGCTGTAAGCGGATAAATTATCCTAAATATGAACAAAAACAAAGGTATTCTCATCTTTAGCCGCGACAATGCGGAATTAGACCTTATCGCAGCCATGCTGGAGGGCGGGGATTGTCCGGTGTTTTCAACCTCTCTGCCCCTTGAGGCCATCCACATCCTCCAAAAGAACGATATTGACGTCATACTGGCCTCTCAAGCCCTTGAGGGGATGGATGGCCAGGAGTTCAAGGAACTGGCGGAAAAGATAAGACCAGGCATCAACGTCCTCCTTCTCCCCCAAACCCCTGCGGAGAAAAAGGGCCATAAGGGAACATTATCCGAGTGCACACTGAGCCTTAATGAGTTCGTGAAATTCATCCAGAGCTACGTCAGGACAGAAAACAACCGTATTAACGAATCTTCAAGCTTCAGGGATTTTTTATTTTCATTTACAGACAGACTTCTTCAGGTCTTTGAGGTCAATGACAAGTATTTCTTCAATAACGACCACCTGGTAGCCAACCTTTCCAGAAAGGTTGCTGTGAGAATGAAACTGCAAGAGAGCCTGGTGGATGCCATTCATATTTCCGCCCTCCTCCGGGACCTCGGCAAGGTAGGGGTACAGCATCAGATCCTTGACGAAAAAGGGAAGCTGGAAAGAGACAAGCTCACTGTAATAAAGAGCCATCCGTTGAACACAGTCCATATCCTCAAGCAGATCAATTTCCCATGGAATGTTGATTCAATAATCGCCCACCACCATGAGCATTACGACGGGAATGGCTATCCGGAAGGGCTCCAGGGAAGGTATATCCCCCTTGGAAGCAGGATAATCGCTGTTGTGGATTCCTACGTTGCAATGACCATGGACAGGCCTTACAGAAAAGCGCTCACAAATGAAGAGGCCGCCAGGGAGATACTTCAGAAGACAGGGTCCCAGTTTGACCCTGAAATTGTTGAGGTATTTCTCTCCGTTATACAGGAGGAAAAGCGTCAGGCAGCAGAGAGGAAACGGGTCATTGTCCTTGACAGAGATGAGGCCATATCGGCCTTGATTAAATTGAACCTTAGCAGTGACGAATTCGATATCCTTTCGGCGACAACATCCCTGGAGGCCGTCCAGTATCTAAAAGAAGAGGTCCCATTCGCATTGATAGCCGATTCAGAAACACTCAGAATAGATAAGTTCCACTTCTATAATACAGTGAGGCGGGAGAGCTCAACAAACACCGTCCCATTCTTTATAATAGTCCCCACCCAGGAGCTTCCTCAACAGCTGACAGACCCTGGAGTCGAGTTTCTGGTAAAGCCATTGGACATAGAAGATCTGTTATTAAAGATCAAGACCTTATCTAAAACTGGAACAGTCAGGAAACATAAACCGCCGGCAGCGGAAGTAGAGGAACTGAAAGGTGTCTCAGGAAGCCTGGAGGACTTGAGCCTTGTCGATATTATACAGTTATTGAATATGGGGCTTAAAACGGCAAAGGTCATCCTGATAAAAGATAAAGAGAAGGGCGAGATATACATGAGGAGCGGGAAGATAGTAAACGTACATGCGGGGAATCTGGCAGGTCATGATGCCTTCTTTAAACTAATGGAATGGTATAAGGGAGTTTTTCATATATTCCATGGCCATCACATAGATGAAATCAATGTAACCATGGACACAATGAACCTTCTTCTGGAAGGCTCCAGGGTGCTGGATGAAAAAAGGGGCAAAGGGAAATAACCCATAATACCAGGTAAGCTTTCGCCAATCTCATAAGTAGATGTTTGAAAGCAACTTGGTATAAATCTATACAACCTTCAGTATCTCACCCTTTATCCTGGCGAGCTTTGTCTGATCGGCTATCTTGTGGCCGAATATGTCCTTCACATAAAAGACATCGGCTGCCTGGTCGCCCCTTGTTGCAATCTTTGCCACGTCTATATAGAGACCGAGCCTTGCAAGGGCGCTGGTAATACTGTATAGAAGACCCACTCTATCATTGGCATATATCTCTATGACCGTGTAAGTGTCTGAAACGAGGTTATCCACCTCAACAATGGCAGGGAGCTTCGGCCTCGCCTTCTCCCTGATAATAGAAGGCCTTGTCTTCTTTGTTAGAAGGGCATCAACATGGGCCCTTCCCTCAATGACTGAGACCAGGCAGTTCTTCAGCTCCTGCCACTTCCTTTCGTCATCTATAAGCCGTCCGAACGGGTCGCTTACGCTTAAGATATCAATGACTGTCCCGTCATTCCTTGTATATATCTGGGCGTTAAGGATATTTACGCTGTTTGCCGCCATCGCCCCGGTTATCCTTGAAAACAGTCCCGGCAGGTCAAGGGTGCATACCGTTACGGCGCTGAAGCCGAGTTCCCTGTGATGCTCTATGCTTATAGATATCGGATTTTCCTTCAAACCTCTGAACATCATAATATGCCCGGCAATGACTTCAGGGGTCCCTGCTCTGAAATATCTAACAGGAAGGGACTTGAAATAATCTATCAGATATGGTTCGCCGACCTCGCCTTCAAGGATACGTGAGACTTCCTTAAGCCTCTCTGCCATCCTTTCATCTATCCTCCCTGACGTAAGCTTCCTGTCAAATACCCCGGCGCCGTTCATATAAAGCTCTTCAAGGAGCACCCCCTTCCATGGAGTCCAGACATCCGGTCCGACTGCCCTTATGTCTGCAAATGTAAGAAGATAAAGCATCTTAAGCATAGAAGGGTCGCCCACCTCCCTGCATAAATCGAGGACCAGTCTCTCGTCGGATATATCCCTCCTCTGGGATATGTGGGCCATCAGGAGGTGCTTCTTCACAAGAAACTCCAGCGCCGCTGCATCGGGTTCCGGCAGGCCCATCCTGAGCGCTATCTCTTTTACCATCTCAGCTCCGGCCTCAGAGTGGTCCCGGCCTCCTCCCTTGCCTATGTCGTGGAAGAGGCCGGCCAGAACAAGTATAGGCCGGTTGTCAATCTCCCTTGCAAGATTGGTCAGGAAAGGAAACTCCTTCTCATATTCCCCCTCCATTAGCCTCCTCAGCTCCATCACCGTAAACAGGGAGTGGGTATCAAGGGTATAGACGTGATATATGTCGTGCTGGACTCGGCAGAAGGTCTTCCCGAACTCAGGGATGAACTTCCCCAGGAACCTCAGGTCGTGCATCTTTTTGAGGGTCTCGTATACACCCCTCTTCCCATTTAAGACAGCAAGGAACGAGGCGTTTACCTCCTTTGAGCGCCTGAATGGATCGTCCGCAAGACGGAGGCCCTTCCTGATAAGCTCCTCTGTGAAGTCGCTTAATGGGAGGGCATGTCTCCTGGACAGTTCAAAGGCCTTCATAAGCAGGTAAGGGGTTTTCTCAAAGAGCAAAGGGGATGTGACTGTTATGCTGTTGTGAAAGACCTTGAACCCGTCCCCTATATCCCTCTGAATCATTTTATGCAGGAGCCTTCCACCAATCCCCGGCCCTGCTGACGCCCTTTTTATAAGCATCCTGGAGAACCGGCTGATGTTCCTTGCGTAGATATAATATCCGCGCATAAACCCCTCCACAGCGAGACGCTGCCCTGTGTCCCTGAACCCCATGAAGGCCGCTATCTTCTCCTGGTAATCAAACATCATCTGGTCGTTCTTCCTGCCGGAGTGGTAGTGAAGCTCATTCCTCACCCTGAAGAGGAACTCCATAGACCTCTCAAAGAACTTAAGCTCCTTAGGGGTAATCACCCCCTTCTTCATCAACTGTCTGAAGGTCCCTGCCTTGAACCTGGCCTTTGACACCCAGAGGGCAGTATGTATGTCCCTGAGCCCCCCTTCCCCTTCCTTTATGTTCGGCTCAAGGATATAGACCGAAGAGCCGTACTTGGCGTGCCTCGCATCGAACTCCTTTACCTTATCCCTGATAAAACCGTCAACCCCCTTGCCGATGACGTCCTTCAGGATCACCTCTTGCATCTCCAAGTAAAGGGCCTCATCCCCTGCAATAAGCCTTGTATCCATAAGCGCTGTCCTCGCTGTGAGGTCTGACCTCGCTATCTTCACGCAGTCCGACTTATTCCTTGTGCTGAATCCGACTGTAAGCCCAAGGTCCCAGAGGTGATACAGTATCCCCTCTGTAAGCGATTTCAGGTAGCAGTTCATATTGGATGGATAGAGGAACAGGACGTCTATATCGGAATATGGGTTGAGCTCACCCCTCCCGTAACCGCCTATTGCCACGATAGAACACCTCTCCTCATCTGCACGATAACGCGCCGCGGCCTCGTTTTTTGCATCGAGGAAAAGCCTCTGAAGAAGCCTGTCTATGAGGAGGGTGTGTCCGTTTACGGTCTCAAAACCGGATGCGCCGCTGCGGTGCCTTGCAAGGAGCCACTCATGGCCTCCCGCTATATACTCCTTGAGAGATTTTAAGTCAGGTTTTTCCCTGGAGGTTATTAATGAAAGGATTTCATGGGGGAGTTCGATTTCCAATGTGATCTTCTCGAAGATAATGTTTTGGGTGCTAACTGCTTTAAATAAGTCGTCAGTTAATTATCTGCAACAGTCGCAGACATTGCAAGTCTTTTTTCAAAAGCATACAATTGCCACCTTGACAGACATATAACATTCAGGTATCCTTATGCATAAGGAGTGGATATGAGAACAACTATTGAGATAAATTCCAGGCTTTTCAACGAGGCGATGAGGCTTACAAAGGCCCGGACAAAGAGGGAGCTTGTGGAGCTGTCTCTTGAAGAAATAATACGCAGAAAAAAGGTAGAGAGGCTTATTGATATGTTCGGGAAATTCCCCCTTGACCTTACATCCGAAAACCTCTCAAAGATGAGGGAAGAGGAATAGATGGTATTGATAGACACATCGGCATGGATCCATGCCCTCAGGCCGGACGGTAACAAGGAGATCAGGGAGAAGGTTCGGCACTGCGTTGCCGAAGGGATCGCCGCAACCACAGAGATGATTGTTTTGGAGCTATTGAAAGGTGCTACATCGGACAAGGATTACTCGAATTTAAAGGAATCGCTTTACGCTCTTGACAGGCTCGAAGCCACAAAGGACGTGTGGGAAAATGCCTTTAACCTTTCCCTGGAGCTTAAAAAGAAAGGTGTGGCGATACCTGCCACAGACCTTCTTATCTCGGCTGTTGCCCTTCATTATGACTGTAAACTGCTTCACAATGATAAACACTTCAGCCTCGTCGCAAAGAAAAGTGGATTAAGAGAAGCTTAAAGTGCCAATAACTCCCCGTAACATAATCAATACCGCATCTATCCAGTTCGATAGAAAAATCCACCTCTTTACCCCTATGAAGGAAGATTTCTTCCTGAAGGCTGGAAACGAGCCGCTGCTTTGCAATACGTCTGTTGGTAGAATCGGCGTCCTTATCTGCTATGATGTAAGATTCCCTGAGCTTGCGAGGAGACTGACACTTGATGGGGCTGATATCCTGGTAATCCCGGCTGAATGGCCACATCCGAGGCTTGACCACTGGAGGACTCTTTTAAAGGCAAGGGCCATTGAGAACCAGCTATTCGTCATAGCAGCCAACAGGTGCGGGAAGCAGGGTATGGTCAGGTTCTGCGGAAATTCTATGATTGTAAACCCCTGGGGAGAGGTAATCAGTGAGGCAGGAGAAAGAGAAGAGACGATAACTGCTGATATAGATTTAAATCTTGTGGCAAGATACAGGGAAGATATGTCTGCATTAAAGGGGAGGAGGCCGGAAGTGTATTAACCTATGAGCCTCTTGCAAAAGTCCCCTTTTGTGTCATTCCGAACGTGAGACGTGAGACGTAAGACGTGAGTTGTAGAAACATGGCTTCAGCCATGTTAACAGGTCTGAAGACCTGTTTCTACGGGACAAAAAATCCCCGGCTGAAGTTAACTCCCGCTGGTCGAAATGACAAAACTGCGTTTATTAGAGTTTTGCAAGAGCCTCTT
>JACQYJ010000097.1:0-4093 GCA_016208525.1 Deltaproteobacteria bacterium
TCTGGATACCGTGGCCTCTGCCGACATGGGGGACATGAGACGAAGCTTCTTGATCTCCTGCTTGGCCTTTTTCATGGCCTCCTTGGACATCTTCTTGGTCTTTATCTTGTCCTCGAACTCCTGCAGTTCGCTCTTGAACTCGTCTTTCTCGCCGAGCTCTTTCTGTATGGCCTTCATCTGCTCATTGAGATAGTAATCCTTCTGGTTCTTCTCCATCTGCTTTTTTACGCGGCCTCTTATCTTATGCTCTATCTGGAGGACGTCTATCTCGGACTGCATCAGGGTGTATATCCTCTCAAGCCTTTCGGTAGGGTCTTCTATCTCAAGGACCATCTGCTTGTCCTCGATCTTCAACTGGAGGTGGGCAGCCACCGTATCCGCAAGCCGGGCCGGGTCCTCAATGGCAGCGAGAGGCATAAGTATCTCCGGCGGAATCTTCTTGTTGAGCTTCACGTATGCCTCAAAGGCTGAATTGACGCTCCTCATCAGGGCCTCAACCTCGGATGTAACCTCAACCCACTCGTCTATCTCCTCAGCCTCAACCAGGAAATATTCATCATTGGGTATAAACCTTATTACCTTGCCCCGCTTTCTACCCTCCACCAGAACCTTAACAGTGCCGTCCGGCAGACGAATAAGCTGGACAACTCCGCCAATGGTTCCTGTTGTGTACATCTCCTCTTCTGCAGGATCATCCACCTTGGCGTTTTTCTGGGCAACAAGGAGTATCTCCTTTTCCTGCTTAAGGGCCACTTCGAGGGAGTTAATAGACCTCTCCCGACCCACAAACAGCGGGACCACCATATGTGGATAGATGATTATGTCCCTTAAGGGGAGAAGCGGTATCACAGTCTTATTGGTCTTTGATCTGGAATTTCTCTGGAACATAAGCCTCCCTTATGCCGATTCGGCCTCTCTTTCATATATGATAATCGGCTTCTCCTTATTAAGGATTACCTCTTCGCTTATAACGCACTCCCGTATATTGGACTGCGATGGAATCTCATACATGAGATCAAGCAGTGTGTTTTCAAGGATGGCCCTCAGGCCTCTCGCTCCGGACTTCCTCTTCAGGGCCTCTTTTGCTATGGCAACGAGGGCGCCGTTGGTAAACCTCAAAGACACCCCCTCAAATCCAAATAGCTTCTGGTACTGCCTGATCAGCGCATTTTTTGGCTCAACAAGTATCTTCACAAGGGCTTCCTCATCCAGTTCATCAAGCGTCGCAACTACAGGCAACCTCCCTATGAACTCAGGGATAAGACCGAACTTGATAAGGTCCTCAGGCTGGACAAGGGAGATGGTTTCGCCTACCCGCATAGCAACCTTCTGCTTTATCTCAGCTCCAAATCCCAGGGACTTCTGGCCTGTCCTCCTGTCTATGATCCCTTCAAGGGCATTAAAGGCCCCTCCGCAGATAAACAGTATATTAGTGGTATCTATCTGGATAAACTCCTGCTGCGGATGCTTCCTCCCGCCCTTTGGAGGTATGCTTGCTATTGTGCCTTCCATTAATTTCAAAAGCCCCTGCTGAACCCCTTCGCCTGAAACGTCCCTGGTTATCGAAGGGTTGTCAGACTTCCTCGATATCTTGTCTATCTCGTCAATATAGACAATTCCTCTCTGGGTCTTCTCCTTATCATAGTTTGCAGCCTGGAGGAGGTTCAGGATTATTGTCTCCACATCCTCTCCCACATACCCTGCCTCCGTAAGAGTTGTTGCATCTGCTATGGTAAAGGGGACATTAAGTATCTTCGCAAGGGTCTGGGCCAGGAGGGTCTTGCCTGAGCCGGTAGGCCCGATGAGAAGGATATTGCTCTTCTGGAGTTCTACATCGTCGGTCTTCAGGCCGACATCTATCCTCTTGTAGTGGTTATGCACGGCAACAGATAGGACCTTCTTCGCCCCCTCCTGTCCTATCACATAAGAATCCAGAATCTCCTTTATCTCCATCGGTTTAGGGAGGTCATTACTCCTTGATATCGTATCGTCAATCTCCTTTTCCTCATTAAGTATATCGTTGCAGAGTGCTATACACCTGTCGCATATATAAACAGTAGATCCTGCAATCAGTTTTTTTACCTGCCCATCGGCTGGTGGATGAGGATACTGGAATGGGGAAGAGCAAACCTCTTCCCCTTCTCAGCTGATGCGAGTAGCACAGCCCCCATGCTGGCTGCCTGTCCCATGCATATCGTAGATATCTTAGGTTTAATATACTGGATGGTATCGTATATTGCAAGACCGGCAGTCACGCTCCCTCCAGGCGAGTTTATATAGAGGAATATATCCTTTTCCGGGTCTTCAGCTTCGAGAAATAGAAGCTGGGCAATCACAACATTGGCTACATTATCATCAATAGCCGAACCGAGGAGTATTATCCTGTCCTTCAGCAGGCGTGAATATATATCATAGGCCCTCTCCCCTCTTCCTGTCTGTTCCACAACCATAGGAACCAGTGTCATAAGTTGATCTCCTGAAATTAATTTTATTCTGCTATTAATCATTTCTCATTCCCTTTGTTCAAGAGCCTCATAATTATACATTGAGTTTATGAGTTTTTTAAGAATATTCCGGTTCTCTTTGTAATATTGCACAACCTGCCATCTGAAATTGAGATACCGGTGGGCAAGCCGATTTCGTTGGACAGCGAATTTCGCAAGCGCTTCCCGTTCATCTTTAGAAAAATTGAAAAAGCCGCCTATCTTTTGCATGACATCCTGGTAGCTGTCCGAAGAAATATCGTTTTCTGTCAGCATTGCTCCGCTTGTTTCTATAACAGCAGTCAATATGTTCTCAATAGTCCTGTCAATAAGTTTTTGCAGTTTTGTATCCGATGAATATTCCTGCCATATCTTATCATTATAATCAGACTCAAACTCCCCCATCTCCTTTGTAATAAAGACAATGGATTCCATTATCCTTCCTTTTGCGTATCTGAATTCAGGCACGATTTAGCATCTCCAGTCTCTTTTTTGCAATCTCCGACTGCCACTTTATACCGAAAATACTGAAGTCTTCCATCTGTGAAATCGCCTGAAGTTTTATATCCGCATATTGAGTAAAATTTTTTATAAAAACAGGTATGCCGTGAACAATGGCATTGTAATGCAGCATGGGCTTGGACAACTCCGCGTCAATGCACAGAACATTCACCTCTGTCTTCAGCAAATCGGAAAGCTCCAGCGATATGGTATTTACCACATCAAAGGCCTTATCTTCCGGCATCTCACCCCGAAATAAAACCGCCACATCTACATCCGATTCTATATTCGGATGACCGCAGGCATACGAGCCGTAGAGGAATGCCATGTCAATGGCATGAGTATCGGCCTTGTGTTGGAAGTAGGTTTTTAATAAAGAAACTATCTTGTCTTTATCCATAGAGGCTCTTGCAAAACTCCTAAGAAACGCAGTTTTTAGGTGGTGGGCTAAGCCCTCTTTACCACTCCAAACATTGACCACTATTTCTCTACTACGTTTGCCCTGCTGATAACAAGGTCAAATATCTTGTCGTCCAGGATCTCCCTGCGTATGGCATCCATAAGCTTGTTCTTTTCATAGTAGCCCCTCACAGTTGCCACATCTGTACGTGCATCAGCCGCCATGGAACTAAACCTCTCGTCAAGATCACTGTCTGTTACCTTTAAGCCCTCTTTTTTTGCTATCCCCATCAATATCATGGCGCCCTTGACCTGTTGCAGCGCCCTTTTCTCGAGGTCTTCCGCCAATCCGCCGCCCTGCTGAATCTCTTTATCTATTTCGCGTCCAGCCCTTTTGTATTTTTTCTTTAACTCTTCAAGGAGGAAATCTCTCTGCTTACTAACCATAGATTGAGGGACATCAAATTGATTAGTCGCTATGAGGGAGTCCATGACCTGCTCTCTCATTCTTGCATTTATTTTGGCCTCTTCGTCCTTCTCAATCCCATCCCTTACCTTTGCCCTGAGCTTATCCAGAGTCTCAAACCCGAGGTCCTTTGCAAACTCATCGTCTGCTGCCGGGATTATCTCCTCCTTTACCCCTTTTACCCTGACCTTGAAGGTCGCATCCTTTCCAGCAAACTCCTTGTGCCCGTAATCATCCGGGAACC
>JACQYJ010000097.1:4103-5183 GCA_016208525.1 Deltaproteobacteria bacterium
CGGGAACCTGACCATTAACTCCTTATCGGCCCCAACTGACAGCCCCACGAGCTGTTCCTCAAAACCAGGTATAAACTTACCGTCGCCGATCTTGAGAGGCGTCGCTTCACCCTTTCCGCCTTTAAACGGCGCGCCATCCATAAACCCTTCAAAATCTATTATGGCAGTATCCCCATCCTTCAGCGGCCTGTCCACGTCGTTCAGCATCACGTTCTGTTTCCTTACGGCATCGGTCCCTTCGTCCACCATTTTATCAGTTACAGAAACCTTCTCTTTGATTATCTTAAGGCCGTCATAACCCATTATCCCCACCTCAGGCCTTACCTCGACAGTTGCCGTAAATTTAAAGGCGCTCCCGGGCACAAATGGTTCTGGTTCCACCTCAGGTTCAGAAACAGGGAAAATGTCTCTCTCTGACAACACCTTGTTGAAGCTGTCGTTTATCAGCCTGGACGCTACGTCGTACTCCACATGCCCCTTATAATACCTCTCCAGGATTGAGCGGGGGACCTTACCTTTTCTGAATCCATCTATCTTTACCTGATTTTTCAGCTTGCTGTAGGCCGCCTCTATCTCAGAGCTGACGGTCTCAGCAGGTACCTCAACACTTATCTTCCTCTTCACTGCTCCAATACTCTCTACTTCAAATCTCATAAATCTCCTCTCTGTTTAACGTTTTATAGTAACCGCCTCAATCCCCCTTTTGAAAAGGGGGACAAAAGGGGGATTTGCAACTTGTTGCAATATACCAGATTTGACTTTTCAGGAAAAGGGAAATCTTAATACTAATTGACTATCAAATAATAAAATCCATAGCGCCTGCATAACACCAAGTAAGCTTTCAATAACAGATGAATTTAGTGTTTGAAAGCAACTTGGTATAAATTCTATGTAACTACTCAGGTCTGTCTCACGCAAAGCCGCAAAGAACGCAAAGAAAATCAAGCAATACTTTTTATAAAAGTCTTCACCACATTGGTGTAGCGGACATCAATATCATGTTCTTGTTTTTCTCTGTAATATCCATGGTTAACTGCTTTTTCTATATTCATCCTTTCTTTGCGTCTTTGCGCCTTTGCG
>JACQYJ010000069.1:0-3113 GCA_016208525.1 Deltaproteobacteria bacterium
AACCCGTCTCGACAATGAAGCCCTGGAGATGGATATTGTCCTCGATAGAGACCCGCCCCCACCCCTTGATGTAACCCTGATTCTAGCCTTGCCGAGACCAATTGTCCTTAAAAGGATACTGCTGTCCGGCAGCAACCTGGGCGTAAAACGAATATTCCTTATCCATTCGCGGCGTGTAGAAAAGAGCTATTGGAACAGCCCTATCTTTGATGAAAATAAGATTAAAGAACAACTTATCCTTGGCCTTGAACAGGCACGGGATACCATCATGCCGGAGGTATGGTTTCGCAAAAAATTCAAACCGTTTGTAGAAGATGAGTTGCCGGACATGATAAAAGGAACGCTTCCCCTCGTTGCTCACCCTGGAACTTCAGAACCCTGTCCAAGGCAGGTCAACCGCCCTGTAACCCTTGCGATAGGCCCGGAAGGCGGCTTTATCCCGTATGAGATTGATCTGCTTGAGGGCGCCGGTTTTAGATCTGTTAACATCGGGGAACGGATACTGCGTGTGGAAACTGCTGTGCCGGTATTGCTTTCAATGCTCTTCTAAGAGTTACACCTAAAAATGCATTTAGCCACAGACTTTCACGGACTATATCTGACTTTTCAATGGCTTATATATAAAAACAGGTTAACCCTTCAGGTGAATTTAAAATATAGGCTATATCTATCATTGTGCTGCTTTTGTCCGTGTTAGTCCGTGGCAGATTGCAGGATTTAGGTTACATAAAATATCTCGTCACGTCGATCTTGTACTTCTGGGGATCAAGGGTCTCGCTGATCGACCTTCCGGTCTTGGGGTCAGAAAGATCAATCATCTCCCCATCTATCTCTTTACCTTCAGGATTGGCTATTACCTTAATCCTCGGTGTGCTCGACTTCTCAGGGTCCGAGTTGTTCTGCATAACAACTGCAAGCTCCCTGGTATTAAGCAATAAGAGGGATCCCGCAGGATAGAGGCCTATGCAGTTTATAAATATCTTCATAAGGATGGGGTCATAGGCCTTTCCGGCACGGCTCAGCATGAACCTGAGAGCCTCATCCGGCGCATGCGGAACCCTGCTGTAAACTCTCGAAGACGTAAGCGCATCATAGCAATCTGCGAGAGTTACAATCTTGCCGAAGAGACTTATCTTCTTATAGGGGACCTTTGGGTAGCCGGAAAAATCATTGTTGAGGTGGTGCTCAAAGGCGCCCGTAATAATCCTTGAGATCAGAGCATCAATTCCCTTGAGCTTCATAATCTTCCTGACACCATAAACAGGGTGTCTCTGCATGACCTCCCATTCTTCCCTTGAAAACTCGGAGGGTTTATTAAGTATCTCTATGGGAATATCCGACTTGCCAATATCGTGAAAAAGTGCGGCCATCCCAAGTTCGCACAGCTTGCTCTTGTTAAAGCCCACCCTCTGGCCTATGCTCAGAGAAAGGATACAGACATTGACGGAGTGATTATAAGTATATTCATCATGACTGCGGATAGTGGTCAACCCGATCAGGTTTGTCTCTGCTGCAAGGAGCTGGTCTATCATCCCCTGGACAACCCTTTTGGACTTCCTCAGTTTGAGGGTCTGCCCCATCTTTGCATTCTCCATGACCTCTGAAATCGCATGAATGGTCTGAAAGTATACCTTCTTTGCCCTGGCCTTGCTGTCCTTCAGTTCTGATGTATCCCCACCCTTTAACGTCTCCTCATCAGTCAGTATCTCAAGCTCAATCCCGGTGATATTCCGCTTCTGCATCTGCCTGATGATCTTATGGAATGTCTGAGGAGCTGCTATCGGCTCAATATCCTTGAAGATATAGGCAAACTTGCCGACCTCTTCCGCATTTGCAGAATTGGTAAAGTTGATGCCTCCGATAAAGTACCTCTTCATCTCTCCCATAGTGAACATAAAGGCGTCAAAACCGGCAGCATCCGGTTTTAATCGCAATTCACCAAGGATTAGATATCCGCCTTGAACCCTGAGCGAGGCCTCTTCGTTCCGCCGTTGGATCTCTCTCACGGTCTTGAGTATATTGGAGACAGGGACATTCATGGCCAGGTGCCCCTCTTCATAGTTCTGGGCTGTCTTTAGAAGAACAAATATCTGGTTGATCAGGACCTTGCCTGTCCTGATCATCTCCCGCTCCAGTTGGTCAGTTCTCATATCAGAACTCATAGCTATCTCCAAAGTGATGGGCTTTCATCTCTCTCATTTGGTTGTCACCTTCGCCTTTTCTGCCGCAATGCTCCTTAGGGCTTGGGTGATGATGGTCTTTATCTCTTTTTTCTTCACCTTGCCGGCATCTTCGAGCACCTTAACGGCGGCATCGGTTTTCACCTTCCTCAGAGCGGAGGCAGCCAGCATCACCGATTCCTTCTCCTTTGCCTTGTTAAACCAGTAACTCTTCATGATCATCTCTTCAAACATGGGAATCAACTCATCCGAGCCCAGTTCACCCAAAGCTTCGAATATGGCCTTTTTCTCCGAAATATCCCTATATCCAAACTCCTTTGAGGCGGCAATATCGAGGACAGGTTTAACCGCGCCCTTAAACCCGGAGCGGGCCAGAATCTTCAGCGCATATATCCTGAGGGCAGCCACATCATCCTGCAAGAACTTTAGTATATAGGCCATCGCCTTTGGATCCAGGGCGCCTTCCAGATAGAGGAGGACCTCTTTTCTTATCCTCGGCTCTTTATGGTATATAAGCTTGCTCACAGGCTCCACTGAACCGGGGTCACTTATCCTCCGGAGGATGTGGAGGGAGTTCCTTACGAGATACCACCTATTGTCTCCCAGGAATGGATAGAACGTCTCCGGGCAATCCTTTCCAATCTCCACGAGGGCGTCTATAATGACCTTACGCATCTCCATCTTTTGCACTATGCCCAGGAGATCGCATATCTGCCTTATGGCGGCTTTACCAAATAAAAGGATAAGGTCCTTCAGGTTCTCCGGCTTTATCTTGTCTGTTGTGTCTACAATACCTTCAAGGTCTTTTATTATATCCCCGGAAACGGTCCCTTCTAACGCCTTGATAAGCCTCTCCTTGTGATCAGGAGAGAGCTTCTCGTCGCGCGACAGTTCCCTGAGGAAGCTTATCAGAGTAACGGCATAAACGATCTC
>JACQYJ010000069.1:3130-5102 GCA_016208525.1 Deltaproteobacteria bacterium
CAGAGTGGAGGAGGTTGCCTGTTAGATTAACGGTTATATCAATGAACTCTCCAAAGAGAGTAAAGTCCTTCTCAACAGAGAGGATTGAAAACAGCACCTGCGCTACCTCACCCAGGGCGTTCCTGCCCTCGTCAAGTTCTCTGGCAGTTTTCAGCCATTCTATCTCCTCCTCAGTCAGAGAGATGATATTTTGCGGTATCAACATCGGAGTCTGCAATTTTTCTATCTGCGGCGGAATGTCCTTATACAGGCCTCTTATTTTTTCCTGCTGGGCCGATTCCTCACCTCCGGAACCCGCCTGTCCCTTGACGTCAAATTCCAGATAGTCTTCGGCCAGTATACAGGTAATGTGGGGAAGGTCCTTCATCCAGAGAAGGGTAACTATGTCGTCATCCACTTCACCGGGACGGTCTTTTCCTGCTATCTCCAGGAAATCTGTTGCCTCCTTCCCTTCTATCCCTTCACTGAATATGAGAGATCTGATGCCGTCGGAATACAGCTTGAATGCCAGGCTCTCCTTTGGGTCGCGACTCTCATACACGGTCTTTCCCTTGCATTTCAGCTCAAACTGGTCTATGTCAAGTTTAAGCTCACCGTATTTCCCCATATAGCTTGTCAACCTGGCCATTAAATCATCGAGGAACCTTCGGAGGAGAGGATTATTTGCAAGGTACATCCTGAAGGCCTTGGAGGTCTTTACGACGGACAGCATTACCTCCGTAGCTGAGGCTACTTCCTCTTTGCTGACTTCCTGTGGCAGATCTTCCGCGGTCTCTTTCTTTTCGGCAGTATTTTCTGCCATAATTAAAGTACTCCTATTGTATTAGTCATACATAAATACATAAATACATAAATAGCACAAAAAACATAATGATGCCAACAGTGATGCACTCGTAAAAAGTCTTTTCTGTGGTTCGACAGGCTCACCACGAACGGAATAAAGTCAATGATTTCAACCTGACCACCGTTCGCCCTGAGCTTGTCGAAGGGGAATTTGTGACTTTTTACGACTTCGTCAACAGTCAATTGAGTATCTTTCAGATAGATATGGTATGAGCAGTTACCCGTTTTCCTCTTTTAAACCTCTATCGGAAAACAAGGGCAAGGCCTGATAAAGGGGACTGTCAATTTTTGGGAAAACCGGACATTTCTATTTTGGTTTGACAATACTATTTTGTTTAGTTGACGAATGGAGATTTCTGTGATAAAGTACTTCAGTCCTAAATCCAGGCCTACATAAGGAGGCATCTATGTTGTTTAAGATTGGAGACAAGGCGGTTTATCCAGCTTACGGAGTAGGTGTTATCGAGGCAATTGAAGAAAAGGATATAATGGGTCAGAAGCAGACCTATTATATCTTCAGGACCCTGGATAGTGATGTTACCATCATGATCCCGAGAGAGAATGCGGATAAGGTAGGGCTGAGAAAGGTTATCGGCGCAAAAGAAGTTACCAATGTTTACCAGGTACTCGGCAAAAAGGATATCCAGTTCGAAAATCAGACATGGAATCGCAGGTTCAGGGAGTATACGGAAAAGATAAATTCCGGCTCACTCCTTGAAGTTGCGGAAGTAATGAGGGACCTTTTCATACTCAAGGCTGCAAAAGACCTCTCATTTGGAGAGAGGAAGATGCTTGATACAGCAAAGAGCCTTCTTATTAAGGAGCTTGCAGTAGCAAAAAATGTTGGTAAGGAAAAGGTTGAAGAGCACCTGAAGACCATATTCACAAATTAATAGAACTCTTCTCAACGCATTAAAGCAGCATGGAAATACAGCCATGCTGCTTTTTTTGTTTTTACGACTTCATCAATAATGATTCATTCGTAAAAAGTCCAAAATCACCCTTCGACAAGCTCAGGGCGAACGGTGGTCTGGTTGAAATCATTGACTTTATTCCGTTCGTGGTGAGCTTGTCGAACCACAGAAAAGACTTTTTACGAGACCATCAATAATGATTCATTCGTAAAAAG
>JACQYJ010000145.1 GCA_016208525.1 Deltaproteobacteria bacterium
TGGCATTGAGTTTTGTCCTGTCTATCTCTACTGGGATTATGCTTGCTTTTGTTCTGGATGTTATCGAGAAAAAACGCGCCAATCTGCAAGGGGCTGCAACCGGGGAATAGGAAAAAGAGCATTTACCACGGAAAGGGCCAGTAGAGTAGAGAGGGGCTTTCGCTCCCTCCCCCTCGTCAAACCGGACGTGCGGATTTCCCGCATCCGGCTTTCCTGAAGACTACCATCAGTAGTTCCTGCCCTCTGATTAAGCTTCTGTATCGAATAAGTTTTGCTTCAGGCAAATCATTCTCTTGCTCTTGCCTTTTTTTCCGTAGCGGGCTCTTTTCCCAAGCGGCAAACTTATTTTGGTTCTTTCTCATTTCAAGTGGGTAAAATAGCCACGGACATTCACAGACTAAAAAACCCTTCTTTTAAATTCCAGCTTTTCTCCAAAATTAACCAGCAGCCCTTTATAATACACATTAAGACTTCTCTGGCTCTCTGCCTTGAAGCCTGCGTCCTCCAATTCAATCATTAAGGCTTTTTCATACACGGATTCGAGAAACCCTTCGCCTAATGCATCATAGACCTTGTAAAAACACTTGATGCTCTTTTCTGTTAAATCCTCGTATAGCAGCTTCTCATTCATAAGCAAGTCCGTGTCAGTCAGTGGCTAAATCAGTTTATTGCCCCATTTATTCCCGCTCTTGGGAGGTTCATACCCACTCAATATGAGAAAGAGCCATATAAGCTGTATCTACCATATTGCTGCTTTTGTCCGTGTTAGTCCGTGGGTGATTGCAGGATTTAGGTACAAGGTTTTTTATCGCCCATTATTCAGCACGCCCCTTCATAAACAGCTTGCACTCCTCGCTCCCTATCTTGTCTATCTTCATCATGTTTGTGGCGCCCCTCATCCCGACTTTTGTGCCGGAGACCACGACAATCGTATCTCCCATTTCAGCAAGGCCGTTATTCAGCATGGCGGCCTCTCCCCTGCATATCATCTCGTCCGTATGCCCGCCAAACTCGATGCAGAACGGCTGCACTCCCCATATAAGGGAAAGCCTTGTCTTAGTCTCTTCCAGCGGGGTGAATGCCACAATAGGTGTTGAAGGCCTGAGCTTTGACACCAGCCTGGCGGTGGAACCGGTCTGGGAAAAGACCACAACCGCCCTGGCATGAAGTTCCCCAGCCGCAGCAAAGGATGCAAAGGCCACTGCCTGAGAAAAAGAGCTGGGCGCCTCTTTCTTTCTCCTCACGAGATGCTGCTTAAATGCGGGTCCCTCCGCCTCAACTGCAATCTTTGCCATCATCTCTACCGCCTTTACCGGGTATTTGCCAACCGCCGTCTCCCCCGACAGCATAAGGGCATCTGTTCCGTCAAATACTGCATTGGCCACATCAGATGCCTCAGCCCTGGTAGGTCTCGGGTTGTTTATCATTGATTCAAGCATCTGGGTTGCTGTTATCACCGCTTTACCGGCAGCATTGGCCATGGAAATCATCTTTTTCTGGGCTATGGGGACCTCTTCGGGGGAAAGCTCCACTCCCAAATCACCGCGAGCCACCATTATGCCGTCCGACTCCTCAATGATAGCCTCCAGGTTTTCCAATGCCTCTGGTTTTTCTATCTTGGCTATAACAGGGATGTCCGCTCCATGCTCCCTCAGATAATCCTTCAGATCAACCACATCCGAAACCTTCCTGACAAATGAGAGGGCTATATAGTCAACCCCTTGGGATAAGCCAAAATCCAGATCAGATATATCTTTTTCAGACAGGGAGGGGGCGCTTACGTTCACTCCCGGCAGGTTCATCCCCTTGCTCTCCTTAAGTATCCCTCCATAAACCACTTCGCAGTCTACTAAGGCTCCCGAAACAGCTTTAACCTTGACCTCCATAAGCCCGTCGTCAATCAGTATCCTGTCCCCGGGCTTGACGTCCTTGGGCAGCGCCTTGTATGTTGTGGATATAACCCTTTCATTCCCCTTTATTTCTTCGGTTGTTATTGTAATCATCTGGCCCTGCTTTAACTCTATGCTCCCTTTTTCCAGAAGGCCTGTCCTTATCTTTGGGCCACGGAGGTCAAGGAGTATGGCCACAGGCAGGTCAAGCCTCAAGGCAGCGCCCCTGATATCAGAGATGACGGCCCTGTGTTCTTCCTGCGTGCCATGGGAAAAGTTTAGCCTGAATACATTTGCTCCAGCCAGAAGGAGTTCATCTATTATCTTCGGGGAACTGGATGCCGGGCCGATTGTGGCAACGATCTTTGTTTTTCTCATGGAATGAAATATACCGGACTAATCTGATTTGGTCAAGGGATATAATATCAGTATTATACAGCTACCGCACTGCATTGTAGAGCTTATAGAGCCTCTCAGGCGTTACTCCCATAAAGTAGAGGGTCAGCAGCAGCCAGTTCCTGATGGTTGTATAAGCAACTCCCTCCTTCTCCCATCTCCTGGCCGATGTCTTAACCTTATCGTCAAGGATAACAACCTTTCCGCTCTTTTTTAATCTCCGCATAAGGTCAACATCTTCCATTATCTGTATATCTTTGAAACCGCCTATCTTTTCAAATACAGATCTTTTCACAAATATCCCCTGATCGCCATAAGGGAGCTTTGTAAGCCTTGACCTGAGATTTGCAGTGGCTGCTATAATACGGTGAGACAGGCGATCTGAATCTATCGAAAGGCTGAAAGCCCCGCCAACCACGCCATCATCAGCCATTGAAGAGAGTATCCTGTCTCTCCACTGATCCGGAAGGGTTGTGTCAGCGTGGAGAAAGAGAAGGATATCAGATGCAGCCGCCTTCGCGCCAAAGTTCATCTGAGCTCCCCTGCCGGGTTTCGAGTGCACAACTTTTGCATAGCTGCCTGCTATTACAACTGTAGCATCATTGCTCCCACCATCGGAGACGATAGTTTCGGTTATTAGATATTTGTTCAGGTCTCTCAGGTTTCTTTCAATTACCTTTTCTTCGTTCAAGACCGGAATGATGACAGATATATCCATAAGTTACACTTGACACCCTTATATGCTCATAAGCCCTTTCAATGAAAAAATAAGGTAACTACTCAGGTCTGTCTCACGCAAAGCCGCAAAGAACGCAAAGAAAATCAAGCAATACTTTTTATAAAAGTCTTCACCACATTGGTGTAGCGGATATCAATATCATGTTCTTGTTTTTTCTCTGTAATATCCATGGTTAACTGCTTTTTCTATATTCATCCTTTCTTTGCGTCTTTGCGCCTTTGCGAGAAAATTGGGTTTTGATTAAATTCCTGGCATATTCGCCCTACAACCTGAATAGTTACAAAATAAGTTATAA
>JACQYJ010000146.1 GCA_016208525.1 Deltaproteobacteria bacterium
GTGGAAGCGCTTATATCCATCCCCTTAAACAGATAGACCTTGCCGCTGAGATCGTTGGTATTGACGTCCGCCAGCGGGGCGCTAACTGCAAAATCAGCTTTGCCGTCAGCATCCACATCGCCTACAGGAACAATAGAAGAGCGGAAGCGATCAAATAGCGCTACTCCATTGATTTGAACTATTAAATCAGCAGGTGGTGTGGTAGCTTCAAGATCAACAGTCCCTGCAACTGTGCCAGATACGATATAAACTGCTCCTGTGTCCCGGTTGCTGTTGACTTTGGCTTTAGGAGCGCCAATGGCTATTTCTATAATCCCATCACCATTGACATCTCCAATGACAGCCATGACCTTTCCAAAGTCGGATGCGGAATTCTTGATTGTCGCATCCGGAGAGTCAAGACTTACAGGTGTGGATGATCCAGAGTCAAATGACGTCCCTCCATGATATACCAATACCTTTTTGCTGGCAGCGATCAGAAGGTCTGCCTTGCCATCGCTATTTATGTCTCCGGTGGCCACAGCCCAGCCCAACCCCTTATTGGCCGATGTGGCGCGCAGGGGAATGCTTCTTGTAAACTCCGGCCCGAAATAGACGTATACCGCCCCCTGCTGGTAGAGAGATGAGCTTGGCGTATTGTATTGAGCGCCAACTATAAGGTCGTTATATCCATCTCCATCAAGGTCGCCTGCTGCAAGGGAAAATCCAAACCTGTCCAGAGGTCCTTCACCAGCAAGCTTTTTTATAAGTTGAGCGCCGCCGCTTCCCCCCTGGTATATGGACACTGAGCCGCTAAGTGATACATCGTCCCCATCTCCATACAGAGCGGCTACGGCAAACCTTTCAGCAGTGTCACTACTTGACTTCTCAAGTTTGACAAAAGAGGCCCCAAAGACGTCATCACCCGTCAATAAGGAAGAGGGTGTGGACGAGAAGCCGCCTGTAGAATCACCTTTATAAACAAGGACTGCGCCGGTATTTGTGGATGTGGTTGTGGTTGTATATGGGGCGCCTACAACCTTATCAGGAGTCCCGTCTCCGTCCACATCTGCAAGTCCTGCTGACTTCCCCTGCTGGCTCCCCGTCAACGTAACGCCATTTAAGACATTCGTATTGCTTCCTGGCGCTGGCACGGTACTGCTGCTGCTACTGCCGCAGCCTAATGCTGTCAGGCAGGCGCATAAAACCGGTAATATATATTTAAATAAATTATTCATCCCAAGCTCCTTTATTTTTAGTTTAAATTCCCATAAGCCCCGCCCGCTGGAGGCCATCTGTGACAACTATTACACCCATTCCAGTCTGGCAAGCTATGAGGTCTGCTCCATGGCTTGCTGCCCGCAGCCATGTTGTAATACCCGCTGAGTTCTTCGTGATAATGAAAATTGCCCAGAATATCACTGGTCCCAAGTGTTACCACTGTCCCTGTTGAAATTGACTGGGCCTTTACTGTCACTCCACTGACCGGGGTTTCGCCGCTCATATCTGTGAATACCGTCCCTGCAGCCCCGATCCCGGGGTGACAACCGCTCTGAGCGCAGTCAGGTCCGCCAATATGAACGGCATCCAGTTCGGCGTTTGTCCCTGTGACGCTTTCCCCGCAACCTGTAAAAAACAAGAGGCTGTAGGTTAAAGATAAAAGGCTAAGGGTTAAAGGCAAAAGGTAAATGGTGATGACTTCTGACTTCTGACTTCTGACTTCTGACTTCTGGCTATTAACTTTCATCCTGCCCCCTTCATCCTAACCGTATCCGGGGACAGTCCCTATTCTACGACGGAGCGAAGCAATGTCCGTAAATAGGGACAGTCCCCTCTGTCCACTGTCTTTTAAAACTCCATCCCCAGGCCTACCTGGACAATACTCGCCTTAAGTCCTGTTGAAGGGCCGGCAACCTTCGTTGGCGAGGTAATGGCATCGGCCTGCTGGTAAACATCCCACTTGAGATCCAGATTTATCTTTTCCCCCACTTTGATGCCTGCTTTTCCGGCTGCCTTTGTTGCGTTATAAATAAGCTTGACGCCGTACATCAATGAATCAAACTCCCTCAGCTTTCCGTCAATAGTGGGGTAACTGTCAGTGGCGGAAGGGTTCTTGAAATAAAAGTCCGCAGCCCCCTGGGTATAGAATCGCCCTCTTAACCGCAGGACAAGGTCATCGGAGAGGTACTGGTAGTATTTGAGTCCCAGGGTATTGGAACCAACCCCCCAGGAATCGTGGTAGTAGCGGTAGTCGGCATGCAGGGCTCCTCTCCATGGCAGATACCGGTTAATCCGGAGGACGCTCGCATTTCTGTAACGGGTCTCAGGGTGAACCTCATCTGTATATGCCCTATTAATAGAGGTACAGTCAAGGCAAACAACATTCTCAGGATGAGCCTGATATCCTTCGGCCATAGTGTACTCATGCCCAATGGCTGCGATGGTCCATGGGGTAAGGGCCTGGGTAAAACTCAGGCCGACGGTTGACGTATCCTTAGACATGGGGAATGTCCTTGAATCCCCTATCTTTGTGGAGTAAATATCGTCCCATGCCTTTGAAACCGAGAGGGCAACAGTAGTATTCCTCTTGTTGTAATCCTTGGCAACAGAGGCAGAGAGGTAGTTTGAGTTGTAATTGTTTTCCCTGCTCAGACCTAAGTTTGCAGAATAGTTAACTGTGCCGATCGTGTGGTTTAAGCCCAGTCCTCCGCTGTAGCGTGTTTCTTCCCCTGCCCTCTTAGTGGCTGATGTCACGCCATCCACCTTCCATGATGCGGATGATATGGCGTCCACCCCATAGTTTAAGGCAAGGGAGGTTTTCTCTGTGATCGCCTTTGATATCGCAATCAACCACCTATCGGACGTGACCCCTTTGGCGTCCTTGTAATAGATGCTCTTGTCGTCCTCGTAATGCTGGTATTTGACGCTGAAGCGGTCCTCGGCCCTGGCGGAGCCAGTAAGGACTAAGCCGTATGCGGTAAGCAACATGATAACGGGGACAGTCCCGATTCTACGACGGAGCGAGGCTCCGTCCGTAAATCTGGGACAGTCCCCTTTGAGCAATGAGCAAGGAGCAAGGAGCACGAAGGCCGCAAGACGTGAGACGTGAGACGTGAGACGTAAAACCTTTGGCCTTTCACCTTTAGCCTTTCGCCTTGTTATCAGTTGCATCCGCAACCTCCGCCTGCAACGCCGTATCCTCCAGCGCTCCCTTCCCTCGTGCTCAATATGTGCTCATCAAAGGCTGCCTCCGAGGGATCCGGTTCAAGCTGCATTATGGGGTCAGCCAGTGTCTCCCTTTCCCACGGCTGCACCAGTTCAAGGGATGCGCAGCCTGCGAGGAAAAGACTTAGCAGCGCTACTACAAGTAACCAAAGTTTCATCTAAATCTCCAGACCTGAGGCTAAAGGGCTAAAGGCTAAAGGCTAAAGGTTAAAGGCTAAAGGCTTCTTCCCTTTCACCTTTCACCTTTTACCTTTTACCTTTCACCTTTTACCTTTCACCTTTTTAATAACTCCGTTATCTCCTTCTCATATACAGGCAGGAATGCCCTGGCAAATCCAACGTGCCTGTGCCGGATTACGCCATCCTTCCCGATGATATAACCTGTAGGCATACCCGGCAGACCGTATGCCTCTGCTACATCACCCTTGATGTTGGGTAGAATAGTAAAAGAGACGGGCCTCTTCTTCAGAAATGCGGCGACATTTGATTCTGACTTGTCAACGCTGACCCCAATTACCTCAAAGCCGTCCTTACCGTATTTACTGTAAAGGAGTTCGAGTTCGGGAAGCTCCTCCTTGCAGGGGTCGCACCACGACGCCCAGAAGTCAAGGAAAACCACCTTCCCCTTCAGGCTGTCGAGGGTAACAGTATTTCCCTTCATGTCTTTAAGGCTGAAGGCCGGAGCCTGGTCTCCAACCCCTGCTGACCGCGCATAGAATGGAGAGACAAGTACCATCAGGCAGGCCAGCGCTGCAACGACAAATTTCATCAGAAACCTCCGAAAAGCGAAATGCAAACAAAAAAAGCTTATGCTCACGCAAAGTCGCAACCGAAAGTAGGCGCTTCTAAGCGAGAACGCAAAATTAAGGGATTGAAATTAAAAGCCTTTCTTGGCGACTTAGCGGCTTTGCGAGATAAAAAATCTTTTTTACGATTTTATCAAGATTGAAGATGGATTAAGCAGTGGGCGGTTTTTCGGAAGGAGCTATGAAAATTACGTGAAGAGGATTTTCTGATTGAAGTGACAGCTCTGATACCTGCGGCATTGGAACGGCGTTGCAAAAAACCGGGACCATAAAAGGAGTTGCCGAAACAGGCAATATAGAACCATCGCCTTGAGGAGATGCGCTGCATGTCATCCCTTTGATTGCGGATTGCGGAATGCGGATTGCGGAATTAGATTCAGATTTAGAAGTGGTTTTACTCCGAACTCCGAACTCCGAACTCCGAACTCTCTTATGCATCCCGCAACTCTTACATCCTTCTTCGTAATGACACTGGTGATCTGCATTGCTCAAATGGCAAGAACATGTCTCATCAGCAGTAGCATAGGACGCTGCCGGAACCACCATGTTTAGGTTCAGTATCAGGAATATAAGGAGTAATGAGGATAGTTTCCTGAGAAGCATAATTGGGTAGATTCTAAAACAGTGAGGCCGGGGTTGTCAAGTCAAATCCACGATTCCATCAGTCTACAGCTTCGGCAGTGAAACAGCGACCTTCACCTTCCCGTCCAATCCGGGAGATTGGCCTCCAGAAGCTGTTAGTTTTTGCTTGCCGCCCGGGACGCCTTCCACTTCGATCTCGACCATTCCTTTCCCCTTTAGGAGTTTAAACCTGCCGGAGCCGGCTGCAGTTGTCCCTGATGGAACAGGGAGGGTGGAAATAGTTATGTCCTTGAATGAAATATCTTTGAACGATATGGAAAGTTCAGCGGGGTCATAGGAACCTGAGATGATTCCATTTGAAGGTGTCCTTCCGCTGAAGTCCAGCGCTGGTTTAAGCCTTATCAGACTGAGCAGCTTTGGCCTGATATCCAGGGAGGCAAGCTGAACACTAAAGGCTGAAGGCTGAAGGCTGAGGGCTGAAGGCGCCTGACCCCTGATTATTGATATCCCCTTGATTTTAACATCGAGGTCCCAATTTATGCGGAGTTCCTCTATTGAGACCCTGGCACTGATCTCTTTCCCAAGCCTTTCAGCCAGCCAGTCTCTTGCAGTTTCAGCAGGGAAGCCTGTAACCAGAAAGACCCAAAATAACAGGAGCCACAGACTGACCCAGCCAGCTATTTTAATCAGCCTATTTATCATTCTTCCTTCCACGCAACCAGTTTTACCTTGCCGCCACCCCTGTTAACAACAGCCATACCCTTCCTTATGGTATCAGACACATTTGCCTCGACCTGGACACTAAAATTATAGCTCTTTATATCCAGGAGATCGGAAAAGGTTGTACGGAGTGTTGCGTCGCTAAAGCCGGTCACCTGATTTAGATCGCCGGCGCGTTCAACCTTGAAAGGATGCTCCTTTCTGTATTCCAGTATTGCTTCAACGAGCGTCTCATTCAAACTTGGTGATAGCGCCGTTAAAACCTCTCTGCCGACGGTATTTATATTAATATTAA
>JACQYJ010000147.1 GCA_016208525.1 Deltaproteobacteria bacterium
GAATACCTGCAAAGCGTTTTCGAAGACTCCCCTGACGTAATAGTAACAACCGATACCGGGGGGAACATAGTGGAATTCAACAAGGGGGCAGAAGAGATACTCAGGTACACGAGGAAGGAGCTGATTGGCGCTCCGGCAGAGCTTCTGTATCAGGATGAAGCAGAAAGGCTGGATATATTAAAGATCGTTGAAGAAAAGGGGAGAGCAACCAATTATGAGGCAAGGCTGAAGACCATGGATGGAAAGGTAGTGGATGTCAGTCTTACTATATCCCTGCTGCGGGATGGGGTTGGCAATGTTATCGGCACCGTTGGAATAAGCAGAGATATAACTGAGATCAAGAAAAAGAGGGAAGAGTTCTTGTCCCTTTACAGGGCGCTGCAGGAGACAACTCTGGCCCTTGAAGCCGCAAGGGCTGATCCCGAAAAGAAGGTTCAAGAAAGGACCAGTGAGCTTCGCGAAGCAAACGTAAAGCTTGTAGAGTCCAACATAAAGACAAAGGAGGGAGATCGCCTTAAATCCGAGTTTATGGCCAATATGAGTCATGAACTCCGCACCCCTTTAAATGCCGTAATCGGATTTTCTGAGGTGTTGCTGGATGGGATAGACGGGGAGATAAGCGATGTTCAGAAGATAGATATTACCCACATCCACGATAGCGGCGTGCATCTGCTGGGAATAATAAACGACATCCTTGACCTCTCAAAGATAGAAGCAGGAAAGATGGACCTCGTGAGGGAAGAGGTGGACCTGAACGCTGTTATCGCAACTGCTGCCTCAGTAGCAAAGACCCTGATAAAAGGTAAGGATATAATGCTTATGACTCAAATAGACGAGAATCTGCCGACAATAATAGCTGACAGCAAGAGACTGAAGCAGATCATCCTGAACCTTCTCTCCAATGCAGCCAAGTTTACGGAGGAGGGTAAGATATCAATAAAGGCAGGGACTGCGGAGGAGGGGTATCTTCTGATTACTGTCACAGATACCGGGATTGGCATAAAGGAAGGGGATATGCCGAAGGTGTTTGAAAAATTCAGACAGATAGATATGTCGAGCACAAGGAATAAGGGGGGGACAGGCCTCGGCATGGCTATAACCAAAAAGCTTGTGGAGATGCATGGAGGGAGTATCGCGATAGACAGCAGGGTGGGCGCGGGGACTACATTTTATGTAAAACTACCGTTAATTTATGACGGAAGTAATGTATAATACGAACAATAGAAGCATGCGGGAGACTCAGGAGGAGGAGCATTTATGAATAGGACTATTCTGCAGATAGAAGACAATGAGGCCAACAGGACCCTGGTCAGAAGGGTGCTCGAATCCAGAGGGTATACTGTGTTCGATGCGGAAGACGGTCTCAGCGGGATACGGAGGGCACAAGAGCTCAGGCCGGACCTCATCCTCATGGATATAAATATCCCAGGTCTTGACGGTTGTGAGGCTGCGACCAGGATAAGGAGCATAAGAGAGCTCGAAAACACACCTATTG
The DNA here is from genome assembly GCA_016208525.1 of Deltaproteobacteria bacterium. Classification (GTDB taxonomy): domain Bacteria; phylum Desulfobacterota; class JAENJC01; order JAENJC01; family JAENJC01; genus JAENJC01. Next base: position 1,496 of record JACQYJ010000147.1, read on the forward strand.
TGGCTATTACTGCCGGCATAACAAACGGAGACAGGGAGAGGAGCCTTTCTGCCGGCTGCATAGGATATATACAGAAGCCCATAGATATCAATACGTTCCCCGAACATATAAAGGAGTTCCTTTCTGGCAGGCAGGAGTTACTTGCCCATGAGGAGGAAAGGAGCAACCTCAAGGATTACAGCCAAAGGCTGGTGACAAGGTTGCAGGAGAAGGTGATGTCTCTTGGGGTGAAAACCATGCAGCTTGAGGCCAAAGAAAAGGAGATGGAGGACACATATATGAACGTCATGGCATCCCTCGCAAGGGCAATGGAAGAGAAGGACGCTTATACAGCCGGACATTCGGAAAGGGTTGCCTATTTTGCTGTGGAGACAGGAAAGTTCATGGAGCTTTCAAATGACAGGATCAAGGTCATTACAAGGGCGGCGAAGCTTCATGATATCGGGAAGATTGTCGTTGACCTGTCCCATATAAACAAACCAGACAAGTTAAATGAGAAAGAATTGGAGCAGATGAGGAGACATCCGGAAGTGGGGGCAAATATACTTAAACCCCTCGGGTTCCTGAGCGAGGAGATAGAGATCATCATGACCCACCATGAGAGGTGGGACGGCAAGGGATATCCAAATTGTATAGAGGGCCACAAGCTTAATCTTATGAGCTGTATAGTGAGCGTTGCCGACAGCTACGATGCCATGGTCAGCAACAGGAGCTACAGGGCAAGGGTCTCACCCAAAGATGCGATTGCAGAGCTTGAACGTTGCAAGGGAAGCCAGTATCACCCTGTAGTTGTGGATGCCTTTGTTGAGTTTATGAATAAAAAGGGATTTGATAACCATAAAAGTAATTGACATTAAGGACTGTTGGTGTTTATTATATTGTCTTGATGCGGGCGTAGCGCAGCTGGTAGCGTAGAAGCTTCCCAAGCTTTTGGTCGCGGGTTCGAATCCCGTCGCCCGCTCCAAGAAAAAGGATAAGGCGGTTTTTTTGCCGCCTTTTTTTGATTAATCAGGAAGGGATTATGGAAGAAAGAATCATAAATGCGCTCTTAGACCTCAAGGCTGATATAGGCGGCATAAAGAAAGATATAGCGGAGCTGAAGCAGGGACAAGATGAACTAAGGGCGGATGTCTCAGGACTTAAAGCCGATGTTTCTGAGCTTAAAGAGAGGGTGGGGAACCTGGAAGACGATATGACCGATGTCAAGTCTACCGTCAATGCCCTGGCTGATGCATTATTGGAAACATCAAGAGAAGTTAAGCAGATTAAGGGCAAGGCAGCACACCACTAAGTCCAAAAATAATCTGAACCTGTTCCCAATTTCTATTTTGTTTTTAATTTGACACCCGTTCGCCCTGAGCCTGTCGAAGGGTAATTGAGAACTCCCTATTGCAAGAGGCTCTAACGATTTTATCTCTTCCCCAAGGTAATCTGCCCCGTTCCCAATTTCACCTATACCCCACGGGACTACTGCAAAAAAATGACAAGTCAAATCAATGCTTGCCCTGCTCAAATATCAATTGGGCTATGCCGCGGACCATCTCTATCTCTTGCGGCTTTCTGTCCGCAAGATAGTTCAATAGTTCGACGAGTTCGAGGGGGCATTTGTTTTTGAGGAAGGGGCGGTTTGAAAGGAAGTTAACGATGAACAGCGGAATTTACAAATCATTGAATTCTTCTATGGTCAGCCCTGCCTGTTTGATCAACTTTCTGAGAAGACCTGGGCCGAGTTCGGTATGCTGGGGGATGGATAATGTCCACTGATAGCCTGATTTTGTCATCATCAGATGGGAACCCTTTTGGCGGGCTGTTGTCCAGTCTGCGCGCTGGAATTTGCGGGCGGCTTCCAGGCCGGAGCAGAGCTTCAGGCTTTCGCCCATTAAACGACAACCTCAACCAGCCGCCTGGAGTTGATTTTACGCTTGGATTCCATTACCTCAAGCCACCCTTCCGCTGCTTCTTTGACGTTGCCAATAGCCTCTTTCATGGTCTTGCCCTGGGAAAGACAGCCGGGAAGGGCTGGAACCTCGGCAACATAGTATCCTGCTTCATCCTGCTCGACCAATACATGGAGTTTCATGGAATTATAACCTCCTTTATTTATGGGAATCATGAGGTGAAACTATGAATAGAATCTACCACAGCGGAAAAGCAAAGTCAAAGATGGTCTACCTCACCCTCTTAAATGTAAATTTAAGGATTTCGTGGATGAGGGTTATGTCTTTCTTGCGCAGGGTTCTTAAAAAGACGTTGAGTTTTGAGAGTTCCCTTTCAAATGCTTGGTCTTTGGACTTTTCTTCATCGAAGTCGAAGAGGCTCTTCAAGGGGACATTCAGGGATCGGGAAAGGTTTTCAAGGGTCTTTAAAGAGGGGAAGGATACGCCCCTTTCCATGCGGGATATGGTCTCGACGCTTACATCCAGCTTTTCCGCCAACTGCGCCTGCGTGAGCTTTTTTGACAGACGGATTTCAGTAATCTTGGAACCGATCCGCTTTTAGATATTGGACAATGAATACCTTTTGTTTATGTCCTCTTATGCACATAACCCTTTTCGATGTTTTCAAAGATGGTTCTAAGGATGCGGTAGCACATCCTTATGTCATCGGGCTTTTTGGTCTGGATATAGGTCATGAGCCTGGCCGCTTCCTGTTCGGAAAGGTTTGTGCCCTTTTTGGGCCTTTCGAAATCAAAGAGGTCTTTCAGGTTTGCATGTAGGGATATGCTGATTTTTTCAAGGGTCTTGAGGGAGGGTACGGATACGCCGCGCTCTAACCTGGAGATAAAAATCCTTGCTTTTAAAAAATGGTTATGATAAGTAATTCCATATTAATCGGAGGCAAGGATGTCGGTTTCAATCCCTATAGAGCTTTATGAATCCTTGGAAGACAAGTACGGCAAGGAACTGGCCAGGGATATAACAAAGACAATTGAGGTAAGTTTTGAGATCATAGAGAAGAAGGCCGATGCCGTTGCACTTCAGAAGAAGCTTGAGATAAAAGATGAACTGACAAAAGAACTTATCACAAAGGCTGAGTTCTTTGGGGAGATCAGGACCCTTCGTCAAGAGATGGAGACTCTTCGCCAAGAAGTGCAGACTATGAAAACTGAGCTTGACCGTAAGTTCACCATCATGTTCATTATCCTTTTCTTCACGATAGTATTTCTCAACCAGAACGCCCTTGAGTTTATGGCACGGATTCTGGGGTTGATAAAATAAAAATACGGGGAATATTGTAATCGCCGTTCATCCTGTGCATCCTTGTAAATAGAGGGTTCCAAATGGCACATATCCTGCACTCACTCACTCACTCACTCACTCACTCACTCACTCACAAAACCCATCTCTAAAGGCCTGCGGAGGTTTCTTTGGCGGGGGGACACGTTCGCTCGCTTCTCTCCTTCCATATTCTCGATTAATTATTATCGTCATATCAGCATCTTTCCTGGCTGCCTGCGGCACGCCGTCCAAAGTAATCCCAGACTTATCACTCGACAATAAACAGGAGAATGGGAAGCCCTATTGGTATTGGAAGCCTGGAGCAACGGGCAAAATCGGAGGAATCGGCATTTACGGGCCGCATATAAACGGGCCGACCGGTCAAAGAGAACTGGCTGTTTCGCGGGCTATAGATGATATAGCAAGGCCGTTGGGGGTTAAGGTTGACAGCGCTGTTAATCTGGCTACATCGGGACCAGGCGGATGTCTACAGTATTCAAATCGTTGACGGAAAAACGGTGAAGGCTGCTGTGAGAGAGGTATGGGAAGACCCGAAGACTGGCGAGCTTTACGTCTGGATGGTAATACAATAGGATGTTGTTGGTATATACAATCTCAAATAAAGGAGGAGGCTGGTATGAAGAAAAGAATTGCAGTGTACGGTTTGTCAGTATTGTCGGCGATGGTTTTTGCGGGTTGTGCGTCTACGCCGAAAGATGCGACGCAGGTTCAGGAGCCATCAATGGCGAATGAATTGGCAAATGCCCCGAAATGGGTACTGAATCCGTCTCTTGAAGGCGGGATCTCGGCGGTAGGCTCGGCCAAGGTCGGCAAGGCAGGGATGCAGTTTGCGAGGACGGAGGCAATGGCCCACGGACGGGATGAGCTTGCGCGGATAACCAGCGTCAAGGTGAAGAACATGGTCAAGAACTTTACTCAAACCACAGGGGTTGGCGATGCAGAGACAGTGGACAAAGTCTCCAGCCAAGTCACTAAGCAGGTGACGAGCCAGGCATTGAACGGATCGAAGCAGAAAGACACATGGATTTCCCCAAGCGGCGAGTTATTCGTGCTCCTCGTTGTTGATGCAAGCATTGCGAAGGAGACTGTCAAGGATGCCGTGCAGACCAGCTTGAAAAATGAGCAGGCCTTGTGGCAGCAGTTCCAGGCAAAGAAGGCCAATGAAGAAATGGATAAGGAGATAGAGAAAGAGTTCGGGGCAGCAAAGCAGGAAGCAGCGAAACAGTAACTCATGGTCAATGGGGCAGGGCGAAGTCCAACCCTGTCCCATTATTTTCTCACGGTGTCACTTACCTTTTGCAAGGTAAAGGAGTTAGCGCATATGAAAAAGATAGCCATCATACATCGAATTGTTCCCGTCCTTATATCTATCATATTTGCGCTGTCCCCGGTCATTGCCTTCGCTGAGACTGAGTCTTTTGACGACTTCCGCAAAGAAGGGCCGCAGTTTATGGAGAAGGAAAGCCAGGAATTCAACCAATACATGACGCAGCTCCAGAAGGATTTTGATGATTATAAAAGGATAGTCGAAGAGGAATACGCAAATTACAAAAATGAGATTCTGAAACAGTGGAAAGAGGCGGAGGTTTCGGACAATAAGAAGTGGGTTGAATACTCGCCGGATTATAAGATGAAACGGGTTGTGGATTTCGAGAAGGGATACATAGAGGTTGATGTAATAGCGGACAAGAAATGCGGCGTGGACAAGAAGCAATTCGGCAGGATATTGAATGACCTTCTTCTTGAGGACAAGCAAACCGCGTTTAAGAGAGATACCCTTTCCAATAATATTGAGAAAAGGATCATAGAAAAAACCGAGCATATTAAAACCGATGAAGTGAAAAGCGCTCCGATACTGTCGCCTACGGTTATGGGGACAGCGGAACCGACAAAGGATAAAGTCATAAAGACAGTTGTTGATTTGCTCAAGAATGCCGTGTTCGACACAAAACCTGCGAAGAGTACAAGCACTGACGCAGTGTTTTCCTTGAAGGTCTCGTTGCCTTCAAAGGGCATGGCGAGAAGGGCCGAGCAGTACAAGCCGGTTATCAAAGATTATGCGGAAAAGCAGAATATAGACGCATCGCTGGTGCTGGCTGTTGCGCATACCGAAAGCGCATTCAATCCCATGGCGACTTCACACGTACCAGCCTACGGGCTGATGCAGATTGTACCGAAGTCAGCGGGGAAAGACGCAACGGCGCATTTATTCGGGAAGCCGGTATTGCTTGCGCCGTCGTATCTCTATAATGATGAGAACAATATCAATGTGGGAACAGCCTATCTGCACCTTCTCTTTCACAGTTATTTGAAATCCATAGACAACCTTGAAAGCAGGCTTTACTGTGCAATTGCGGCGTATAATACCGGTCCCGGCAATGTGGCAAAGGCATTCACCGGGAAAAGGAATCTTGTCGAGGCAGCGAAGATTATCAATGATATGGTTCCTGCGGATGTGTATAAGACGTTGATAAATAAACTGCCCTACGATGAAACGAAGCACTATCTGAAGAAGGTTTCGGAGAGGATTTTGGCGTATAAGAAGTAGTTGCTGTTTGATCTTGTGGAGGTGGAGGGTTTATGCAGATTAACAAATTCAGGTGGCACTTATCATCAATAAAATTTCCTATGTGGTTGGTTATTATTCCATTGGCCCTACTTACCTCTTGTGCGTCCTCTGATAAAATAATAACTGCTGAAAGGGAATAAGCGTTTCTTGGAAAGAAAAAAATGGATATTAAAGCGTATGTTGATACGAGTGAGAGTTCTTTCCTTCAAGCGGCAATGGTTGGAGTGTCTGAGACTTTATTCTATCCAACAAAAGTGGAGCCCTACGATATTGTAATTATCCCGAAAATTGTAAATTATAAAATGAAGGTTATATCTGAAGAGTGCGAAAGAGATAGGGATGGCAACTATCGTTGTGGTACTTCTGTAAGGCTGGATATAGAAGTAAAAATACTTATTAATGATTCAATAGGAAATACACTTTTTGTTTTTGATAATAAGCGCACTGTTGAAGGGTCTGGTTGGACTACTGGTAATAGAGTCAAGGAGGACTCTCGTGATTGGGCGCAAGGTTACGCAGCCGGTTCAGCAAATTGGGAAGTTTTGAAAGCGATCATGCCGACAGTCATTGAAGAAATATACGAGAATCAAAACATCCAACTAATTGAGGCAGCAAATCATATCTATAAAGATGAGGTGCAATCTAAAACCATAGTGTTGATGCAAAAAAATGATAAATCAAATAAATTTGTCGGCAATCCTTTCCCGGTCATCCAGAAATTAACACAGGAAAAAGTTGATAAGTACCTGATGCCACGGATGCCATTTGATATCAAATCTCAAGAGCCGCCAATAGTGCAAAAACCTGAACTGCCGCCAGCGCCGAAGCTTGTTAAGAGTCAATTTGAGACCAATGCTGCCTTTGAACAGAAGGTGCTTAAAGCCGTTGAAGAAAGAGATAATCAAATACGCGCACTTCAGGAAAAATACCGGAAAGATGTGGAGGAACGCAATCTTAAAGTAGAAAAGCTACGCCAGACATACACTGCGGATGTCGAAGCGATAAAGAAGGAGCAGGAATCCAAAAAGATAGAGCTTCCGAAAAAGGTGCTGGAATTTACGAAAGAGGCATTTTATGAAGTCATGGGAGAGCCTGTTTTCGGAAATCTCCGTTATGATGCAGAGACTGAAATTCTGTATATGGATTTCACAATAGCAAATACAGATTATAAAAAGAATGTTACACTTAAAGTGCCGGCTCAGATCGCCGAGTCAATTTATGAGAATATTAATCTCCTTTCACCCCTTGCTATATTCACCCTTGAAGATAATTCCATAAAGCTGAAAGAGATTAAGGCACGCTATGACAAGAACATCTACGTTGCGACGTTAACCGACAAACAATTCCAGCCTGAGAAGATCGAAGTGGCTTTAAAGGATACAAAGGTTGATTTCAAGGCCGACCAGCAGGTCAATCTTAAATTGCAAAATCCTAACCTGATTGATCAATATCGTGTGAATGCCATATCATACGGTGAATCTGCACAGGCGTATGGAAAAAATTACGATGATGACCTGACACCGCTGGTCAAAAGCTTTCCTGCAAAACCCATTGATCCCAAGAAATGGTTGTTCATGATTGCAGTAGAAAATTATGATGAGTCGGACAAGGTCATATTCGCAAAGAACAGCGCAGAAGCATTCAAGGAAATAGCTCAAAAGGCCTTCGGTATTTCCGAACAAAACACAATCTCACTGATAGATGACAAGGCAACCGGGCATGCCATTGTTGGCAAGCTGGACTATTTCCTTAAAGCGGATGTTCCCCCT
>JACQYJ010000102.1:0-1343 GCA_016208525.1 Deltaproteobacteria bacterium
AGGATAATCTCCGTGAATCTCTGTGCTCTCTGAGTCTCTGTGGTGAGTAGTTACAATTGCCCTTGCAAAAACCCGTAAGTTATGGAAGAATAAGAGCCTCTATTGGAGGGGATTCAGATGCTTGTCGGGAAGAACAACAATATAGTTCATAAGGGCAGGGTGTACCACGTCCAGACGGAGGACAGCGGCCCAAACAGGCCTCACATCATCACCCTTGTCTACTATGGGGGGAATATCCTCGCTTCAAAGAAGACCGGTTATGCCGATATAGTAAATTCGGAATACATGGAAGATGTAGTCAGGGACCTCATGGATGAGCAGCATAACCAGATGATTGAGGCCGTTAAGTCGGGGGCATACGATAAGCCGGAAGACACGGGCAAGGAGACATAAATAGATGGCTGAGACAGCTGAATTGAAAGAGATAGCAAGAGAACTGCGTGTCGACATCGTAAAGATGCTTAACAAATCAAAGTCAGGACACACCGGCGGTTCCCTCTCATGCATAGATATCCTGACCACACTTTACTTTTCAAAGATGAGGCTTAAATATGACGATCCCAAGTGGCCGGAAAGGGACAGGTTTGTACTGTCTAAAGGTCATGCAGCCCCTGCCCTCTACGTGGTACTTGCAAGGCTCGGTTATTGTTGCACAGAAGACCTTATGACTCTCAGGCAGGTCGGCAGCAAGCTCCAGGGGCATCCGGATTGCAAATCCCTTGCCGGAGTTGAGGTCTCCACAGGTTCTCTCGGGCAGGGACTTTCCATGGCCAACGGGATTGCGCTGGCCATGAGGCTTGACAAGATGGCATCGCGTGTCTACTGCCTCCTTGGAGACGGGGAGTGTCAGGAGGGTCAGGTCTGGGAGGCGGCCATGACGGCTTCTCACTATAAACTTGACAACCTGTGCGCGATAGTTGACAACAATGGTCTCCAGATAGACGGCGCAGTAAAGGATGTCATGGGCGTAGAGCCTCTTATGGAGAAGTGGAAGGCGTTTGGATGGAATGTGATATCAGCCGACGGTCACGACTTTGAATCTCTCCTTTCAGCATTCAGCAGTGCGGAAGAGGCAAAGGGCAAACCTACAGTGGTAATTGCAGAGACGGTGAAGGGTAAAGGGGTCTCGATCTTTGAGGGTAAGGTTAAGTACCATGGCGCCCCTCCAAGTGATGAAGAGCTTATATTGGCGTTAAAAGAGCTTGGGGAGGTGGTGTAAATTGGCTGAGATGATTGCAACAAGAGATGTCTATGGTGAGGCATTGGCTGAACTTGGGGAAAGCAATAAAGATATTGTGGCGCTGGACGCAGATCTTTCGGGTTCAACAAAGACGGCTATATTT
>JACQYJ010000102.1:1462-9367 GCA_016208525.1 Deltaproteobacteria bacterium
ATATTTGCCAGGAAGTTCCCTGAAAGGTTTTTCAATATAGGAATAGCAGAGCAGGACATGATGGGGACCGCTGCAGGCCTTGCTGCATCGGGGAAGATCCCGTTTGCCTCCACATTCGCAATATTCGCAACCGGGAGGGCATGGGAGCAGGTAAGGCAGTCCATAGCGTACCCTAAGCTCAATGTCAAGGTAGTTGCCACCCACGCAGGTATTACAGTAGGAGAGGACGGGGCCTCCCATCAGTCAGTAGAGGACATAGCGGTGATGAGGGTAATACCCAATATGACCGTAATAGTGCCGGCTGACGGCGTTGAGACAAGAAAGGTCATCAGGGAGATAGTAAGATACAAAGGCCCTGTTTATGTAAGGTTGTCGAGGGGCAAGTCGCCTGTTGTCCTGGACGACTCATATTCATTTGAAATAGGCAAGGGAGTTGTTCTGAAAGATGGATTGGATGTTTCTCTCATTGCCTGCGGGGTCATGGTTGCGAAAGCATTGCAGGCTGCCGATACCCTGGGAAAAGAAGGGGTTTCGGCCAGGGTCATAAATATCTCTTCCATAAAACCGATAGATGCAGATTTGATAATCAGGGCCGCCAGAGAGACCGGATGTGTAGTTACGGCAGAGGAGCACTCCATCATCGGCGGTCTTGGCGGCGCAGTGGCAGAAGTGCTTGCTGAGAACTGTCCTGTCCCTGTAAAGAGGGTCGGGATAGAGGATAAGTTCGGCACATCAGGCGATCCAGACCTGCTGATGGATTTATACGGACTTACCGCCGATAACATAGCAAAGGCGGCAAGGGAAGTAATTAAAAAGAAAGTGGCCAGTGGTCGGTGGCCAGTGGTCAGTTAATATCTGGAATTTAACCGGCCACTGACCACTGATGTGAACGGGAGTATTCTGAATTGAAAATAATATCCCTTATAAATAAATCGATAGCCGGGATGAGGAATGCCTACCTTGTTAATCTCCTCGCTATAGTAAATATCGCCCTCTCTCTGACCCTTTTTGGGGGCTTTGTTGTATCTATTATTAATGCCAATCTCTTTGTCGAACGCCTTGGGAACCGCCTTGAAGTGGTTGCATACCTGAAAGATGGTATTTCAGAAGAATCACTAAATGAGCTCCAAGAGGAGCTTAAAAGGTATCCGGAGGTACGGGGGATCGCTTTCATTTCCAAGGAAGAGGCCCTTGCCTCTCTGGATAAAGGGCTGGCAGGGGAACCCTCTATTTTAGATAGTCTGGACGTGAACCCCTTGCCTGCCTCATTAATAATAAAGCTTAATGATGCCTTCCAGAACCCGGCGGGTATCAAAGGTGTTACGGAGAGGCTCGGTAAAAGCGACTCTATAGAAGACCTTCAGTATGGCGGCGAGTGGATAAAAAAGATTTCAGTCTTTGTCTCTATGGTAAGGTTTGGCGGTGTACTGTTTGGTATTGTTATCATACTTTCCACGCTGGTGATAGTATCAAACACGATATGGCTTACTATACAAACAAGGGTGGATGAGATAGAGGGGATGAGGCTTGCTGGCGCCACCCCGCTATTCATAAAGGCCCCGTTTTTTATTGAGGGGATTATAATAGGCGGTATAGGCTCAGCATTTGCGGTAGGGTTATTGGCTGCTGCAAAGAGTCTTATTGGATACAACTTTGGCAATGATCTGAAGCTGCTCTTCGGATTCAATCTGGATATGCTTCCGTACCAGGCTGTGATAATCATCCTTTTATTTGGTATGGGCTTCGGCCTCATTGGGAGTATTATTTCACTCTGGAGATTTCCAAGGAATTGAAAAGAACCTGCCAGATAGTTTTAACTGTTCCCCTTGCCTTACTATTCTCCTTCCCTCTCTTAGCCGAAAGCGACAATACCCAGTTGAAAGAAGGAAAAAAGGAGCTTCAGGGGATTCGCATAGAGATCAAGGAGAAGAAGAAGGGGCTTGCAACTGCTGGAAAAAAGGAAAAAAACCTTTTAACCGAGATAAGAGGGATAGCAAAGAAACTTGATGCCCTGGAGGCGGATGAGAGGAGACTGGACAGGGAAATAATAACCATGGAAATCGGCTTGAGGGAAAAGACCGCTGTCATTTCTGATGTGCGACTTGAAACCGAAAGGAAGAAAAATCTCCTCTATAAGAGGCTGGTCTTTCTGTATAAATCAGGCAACGTGAGTTATCTGAAGTTTTTCTTCTCTGCCGACGGCGCAACCGACGCAGGTCGAAAATACAGGTATGCCACGAGGATAGCGGCCCATGACAGGGATATGATAAATGAATTTCGGATGGATGCAGCAACCCTTTCAGTTCAGATGGATGCTATACGGGCCGATAAGGTAAGGCTGGAAGGGGTGGAAAGGGACCTGGATAAGAAGCGCGCTGAAATAAAAAGGGAGAAGAAGGAGAGGAACCGTCTCCTCGCCTCGGTAAGGAAGGAAAAGGGACGGTATAAGCAATCTCTTAAGGAGCTTAAGGCCAATGCAAGGAGCCTCCAGGATCTGCTCAAAAAACTGGAAAGGCAGGCAGCGCTTGCTCTAAAAGAGGGCGGCTCAAATAAGGGACAAGGGGCTCCTGTCAGCGGGTTTGAACTCCAGAAGGGGCTGCTGGATTTCCCAGTCAATGGAGATGTGGTGGGTTTCTTTGGGAAGGAGATCGATAAAGACTCCAAGACACCTGTTTACCGCAAAGGGATAGAAATCCTTGCCGGGACGGGTTCTGCAATCAGGGCTGTTTATGGCGGCAGGGTCATATTTGCCGACCAGTTCAAGGGGTATGGCCTGATGGTGATTATTGACCACGGGGGAGGTTTTTACACCCTATACGCACATGCTTCAAGACTGATGAAAAAAATGAATGACGAAATTAATAAAGGTGATATAATAGGCGAAATTGGGGAGAGTGGGCCAACGGGTGAGCCGGTATTGTACTTCGAGGTAAGAAGGGGTGGAAAGCCGGAAAACCCGATGAATTGGCTAAAATCATAGAAAACAGGGTGAAAGGCGAAAGGTAAAAGGTAAAAGAAGAAAGGTGAAAACCTTAAACCTTTAGCCTTAAACCTTTAGCCTTACTTAAACCGAGAGGAGAAATAGGATGAATATGGGCAAGAGGAAGGGATTGTTTCTGGTGTTTTTTATTACTACAGTGGCCCTCGGTCTTGTAGTAGGGAAGAGTCTTGCGCAGAAGGCGTCAGGGGTGGGTGAGGCGTATGAAAGCCTGAAGGTGTTTACAGATGCCTTGTCCCTCATACAGAAAAACTATGTGGAGAAGGTCAACAGTAAAGACCTTGTTTACGGCGCAATGAAGGGGATGCTTGAGGGGCTGGACCCTCATTCCTCCTTTATGAACCCTGACACATTCAAGGAGATGCAGGTAGATACCAGGGGTGAGTTTGGAGGGCTGGGGATCGAGATCACCATGAAGGATGGAATACTGACGGTGGTTTCCCCTATTGAGGATACGCCGGCTTTTAAGGCAGGGATTAAGGCTGGAGACATCATAATAAAGATAGATGGTAAAGGCACAAAAGACCTGACCCTTATGGATGCAGTAAAGATGATGAGAGGGCCGAAGGGCACACAGGTTACTATAACGGTTGTACGGGAGACCTTTGCAGAGCCCAGGGATTTTACCGTTACCAGGGACATAATCGCTGTAAAGAGCGTCAAATCAAAGACCCTGGAATCTGGATATGGGTATGTAAGGGTTGCCCAGTTCCAGGAGAAGACCGACACTGACCTTGATAATGTCCTGGATAAGATGGAAAAGGAGAACGGCGGACTCAAGGGTCTTGTGCTTGACATGAGAAACAACCCGGGAGGGCTGCTGGATCAGGCCGTAAAGGTCTCCGATGACTTTCTGGAATCAGGACTCATAGTCTATACTGACGGCAGGATAGAGGGGCAGAAGATGACCTTCTCCGCCAAGAAGGAAGGGATAAGACCTAACTATCCGATTGTTGTTCTGGTAAATTCCGGAAGCGCCAGCGCATCTGAGATCGTTGCCGGAGCCTTACAGGACCACGGGAGGGCGCTGATCTTAGGAACTCAGACATTTGGAAAGGGTTCAGTTCAAACCATCTATCCGTTGGAGGATGGTTCTGCCCTCAGACTTACTACAGCAAGATATTATACGCCAAGCGGAAGGTCGATTCAGGCAAAGGGGATAACCCCTGACATTATACTGGAAACTGAAAAGGTGAAGAAGGCGCTTCCAAGGGCATTCAGGGAGGTCAGGGAAAAGGACCTTGACGGGCATCTGCTGGTTCCCGGCGCCAAGCCTGAGAAGGAAGAGAAGACAGATAAGCCAAAGGGAAAAGAAGAAAAGGCGGAGGCCCAGATCGATGCGGAGCCCGAGGATATTCAGTTAAACAGGGCGCTGGAGCTCCTGAAGAGCTGGCAGGTATTCCAGAAAACGATAAAGAAAGGATGATAATGTAGGGGCGGGTCTTGTACCCGCCCTTTTTTTGGCTTACTTGGTATTATACCAGTGCACCAAAAATTTTATTATTTGAAGATTGATTGATGGTCTCGTAAAAAGTCTTTTCTGTGGTTCGACAAGCTCACCACGAACGGAATAAAGTCAATGATTTCAACCAGACCACCGTTCGCCCTGAGCTTGTCGAAGGGTGATTTTTGACTTTTTACGAGTGCATCAAGATTAATCGGTATTAAAACCTATATGCCTGAAAAAAAACAGAAAAAAAGCCGTTCCGGCGGTGCGCAGAGAAAATCCAAAAAAAAGAATGGAGGTAATTTCTGGATTATTCTGGGGATTGCCTTCGTTGTATTGCTTTCCGGCATAGTATATCTGTCGTGGGAAAAGACATCCGGAAAGAAAAAAGAGAGGGAGGCTAAGCAAGAGGAAACGAGGAAACCCGAAACTGTTATCCCTCCTTCGGAATTGCCAAAGAAAGAGACAAGGCCAAGGATAGCGATCATCATAGACGACCTTGGGAATTCAAAAAGGGTGGACGATGAGGCCCTTGCCATAGATGCACCTCTGACCGTTTCGGTCTTCCCCCTGCTCTCCGACTCAAAAAATGCGGCTGAAAAGGCTTCTTCCAACGGTATGGAGGTCATGCTCCACCTCCCTATGGAGCCTCATGACTATCCAAAGGCTAATCCTGGGGAAGGGGTTCTGCTCACCAGTATGGATGACATTGCTATCATAACCCAGTTGTATGAGGATATGAAATCGGTCCCGGGGATAAAGGGTGTTAATAACCATATGGGCTCCAAATTTACAGAAGACGTGGAAAGGATGCGGATAGTCCTCAAGCAGTTGAAAGACAAAGGCCTTTATTTTGTTGACAGCAAGACAAGCCCCAGGAGCAGGAGCGATAAGACTGCAAGGGGTATGGGTCTAAAGGCGGCATCAAGGGACGTCTTTCTGGACAATCAGCAGGATGAGGGTCACATTATGTTGCAGATAGAGGAACTCAAGAAGATTGCCAGAAAGCACGGATCAGCCATAGGGATAGGCCACCCCTATCCGGTCACGATTGCAGCCCTCAAAAAAGCTATCCCAGAAGTGGAAAAAGAGTTTAATATCGTTCATGCCTCGGAGATTGTTAGGTAAAAACTGCGACAACAATCTATTTTCCCGCTGCACTCATCAACAACAGCAAAAATCTCTTCCTGTATTCCTCGTCGTCAATGGCCCTGAGACATCTTATCACCTCCCTCTCATCAGGAGAGAGCCCCTTCATGTCGGCATAAGTTGCAACCCTTTCATGCGCCTCGTCTGTCACAACAGGTTTTTCGTAAAAGTAGCTTACGTCTGTATCCAAAGCTGCGGCGATTTTATGAAGCATCTCAGCGCTTACCCTGTTCAGGCCGTTTTCATACTTCTGTATCTGCTGGTAGGTGACGCCGACTATTTCGCCAAGTTTTTCCTGGGAGATTTTAAGGTCCCTCCTCCGCCTCTTGATCCTCGAACCTATATAGAATGTCTTGTTCCTTTTCTTCATCAGTTTTTCCCTCATTGATTCAATGGATATTACAATCATAATCTTCCTTGAACTACAGGTCTTGGGTTGTTTTTTAGTTGATTTTGCAATTAATTGGTGTATAGTGATGTTGCGTGGTTTTTCACAGAAAGTTGCGCCTAAACAGATTTCCCTCCCTTTCAAGGGTTTATGCCCTGTGGGTAGAGGGTCAGGGTGGGGATGGGGTAGATTTTCATGGTAAGGGAGATGAAAATGAACAGAGGATTGTCCGTATCAGCAATACTGATAAGTTGCCTTTCCGCCATAGTTATCGCCGGATGCGCCGCTGCGCCTGAGCTTAAAGAAACGAGGGAGATCAGGCTCAATAAGACGTCCCTCGTTAGAGATGTGACAAACAGGCAGACCGACTCGATCCCGCTTGACGAGGCATCCGTCTTTTCCCCCGAAGACCCGCAGGCCCTGATGTGGGTGAAGCTCGATGATGTGGCAGGCAGGCATGAAAGGCCTGTTGCAAGCAGGGAGTTTGAGATCAAAAGCTCTTTCAGCCTTAAATATATCGGACAGGCCAATAAGGTAAAACCCGACAGGCATAAGTGGGCAGTTGTGATCGGCATAGAGAGGTACAGGAAGACCGCATCCATGCAATTTGGAGAGAGCGATGCAAGGACAATGAGGGACTATCTGACCAACTACCTTGGCGTGCCTGAAGAGAACACAATCACCCTTATAAACGACATGGCCACAAAGGCGGAGCTTGAGGGCATGATAAAAGATCGGCTCCGGGGGCTTATGAGGGAAGGAGATACCCTCTATCTCTATTATGCCGGTCACGGCATCCCTGCCGATGAAACGCCTTATCTGCTGCCATACGACGGAGACCCCGACAGTCCGGCCATAACAGCATATTCAATTGATGCCTTATATAAAGACCTTGACAGGCTTCCCGCCAGAAATATCTTCGTCTTCCTTGACACCTGCTTCAGCGGAAGGACCGGACGGGAGGAAAAGGAGACCATGCTGCTTGCAGGGGCAAGGCCCGGAGTCCTGAAGGTAAAAGACCCGCTCCTCCTCTCGAAGAAGATCGTTGCCATGAGCGCGGCAAAATCAAACCAGCTCAGTAACTATTACAAAGAAGAGGGGCACGGCCTGTTTACATACTATCTCCTTAAAGGGCTCCTCGGAGATGCCGACAGCAACGGCGACAAGAAGATACAGTTGAAGGAGTTGACTGGATATGTTGAAGAAGAGGTCGGCGTAGCGTCGAGGAGGCTGTTCGGGCTATCACGGCAGCAGAATCCGGTGAGCCTGCCGAAACCTCTAACTGACAAGGAAGAGGCGGTGATTGCGGAGGTACAGAGGTAAAGTTATTTCTGGTGTAGGGGCGGTCCCTTGTGGCCGCCCTCAGAAACGGGAGGGGACAGACCAACTCCCCTCAATCCCCTCTTTAACTAAAGAGGGGAAGTTTAAAGTCCCCCCTCTTAAGATAAGAGGGGGTCAGGGGGCGTTATGAAGAACTTAATCCACACAGCCATGCTATCAATATTGCTCTCCGCGTCCTCCCCTCTCTATGCCGCCGACTGCCAGTGGAAAGAGACCACCGGAGAGGCCGCAGTCGAGAATATAACAGCGGAAGAGGCAAGGCAGCTTGCATTAAACAGGGCGAGGAGCAAGGCAGTGGAAGAGATCGCAGGGGTCCATGTGCAGGGAAGCTCCCTGGTGAAGAATTTCACCCTTGCAGCCGACTTTATTCAGGCAATGAGCGTAGGTTATATACTTGAAGAAAAGGCCGTGAAGTGGGAAACCGGGACATACCAGGAGAAACCAGAAGCAACTCCTCTGACAATATATAAAGTCACTCTCAATAGCTGCGTGGCATCAAGTGCAGCAGGCGACCCCTATTTCAGCATAAAGGCACAGCTTAACAGGCCAGTATTTATGGAGGGTGAAGAGGCCAGGATAACT
>JACQYJ010000103.1 GCA_016208525.1 Deltaproteobacteria bacterium
ACTCGAATGCCTTGAGACCCGCGGCCTCTTCGGGCTCGGAAAATAGGATATTTACCCCTATGACCTTGGCGCCTGCGCTGTCCAGCCAGTCAATAGCCTCTGCAATCTTTGTCCTGGGCCAGGGCCACCTGCCGATCTTTGCAATAGATTCATCGTCTATGGCAACGATCGCTATACTGTCACCCTGTTTCTGCGGGTGGAAGAGCCTCATTCTCAGGTCAAAGCTCTTTAACTCAACGGTTTCAAGGAGGCCGACTTTTAAAAAATAGAAGAGGCATAACAGGATCGTAAAGAATATCCCTATGCTCCAATCAGGAATTTTGGGCGATATTTTCATAAGTACAACCTCAATACCTCTCCAGTAATGAGAAACGTTACTAAAAAAGGTAAGAGAAGTCAATTGTTAACATTATTTGTGTCAGGTCAATAGAGTGTCAGATTATAACTGGAATGCATGGGAAAATGGAAATAAGCAGGCAATTCAGGTTTGATGGGTGAGCTTTGCCTCACCCACCTTACAAGTACAAGGCCGAATAGAACTATAAATAGGTAAATGTAAGGTTCCGCCTAATGCCCGCACCCGCAGCCATGATCTGTGCAGCCGTCATCACCCTCAATATCCTCAGGAGTTGCATCCCTGACATCCAAAAGTTCCACATCAAAGGTTAGAGTCTCTCCTGCCAGAGGATGGTTAAAGTCTATTGTAATATCGTCACCATTGATCCTCTTTATTGTAACAGGGGTTTCGCACCCTTCCCTTCTACAATGGCTCCCCTGGAGTCTTTAATGGTGAAATGAATGGTAACAACCTGATTTGCTCCAATGGACATGCTATCTCCTTTTGAATATTGATATGGCAGCCATTTTCTCATACTCATGGCCCATTTGCAAGAAAAAACGGCTCGAAGAGGTTTTTCATTATTAAGCCTAAATTCGGCAATTGGCCACGGACAAAAGCGGACAAGCCCTGATAAACAAACATCTCAAAAGAAAAATTGTTTCACCCAAAAGGTGATTCGATTATTTTTGATAATTATTTAAAATATCTGTGTTTTGTCCGTGAAAGTCTGTGGCTAAGTGCATTTTTTAGGTTAAGGGGCTTGATTAGATTATTGGGGATTCAGAGAAACAATCACAATGCGGATGCGCTTGAAAGAGAGGTCGGCGAATTCTTCCCTCTGCTGGAAAGTCCCGTATCCAAACTCTCCCTTCAAGACCTTCAGCAAATCAAACATACTTTGAAGCTATTAAACAGGGTCTTTGCAAGGGTGTGAATCTGCGGCGAAGGATTAAAAGGCGTGGTGCAGTGGAGGATTATACCATTTACAAAGCTATTGACTCTTTATCAAATAGAGATTTGATCAGTCTCTCCGCATCAATTCTGTCTCTCTTTATATCTTCCGTTGTCAATTCTGAAGGAACAATCAAAGGATACCGCTCAGTATAGTAGTATCCTGTCACCCGTTCACATATTTCACGGAACTCATCAAGCTTAGAGTCAAACTCTACGGCATAGTCAAGTAGGGTATCAAGTTCGTGAATCTTACGCAATTTCCAGCCCTTTTCCAGAAGGTATGCTTTTATGTATTTCTCCAAAGATTGTTGAAGGAAAAATGCCGCTCCATCAGGGTCGCCGTCTTCCAAAAGAACGGTCATTCTATGCCAATCCTTTCGCGCAACAGTCAGCCAGTCGTCAGGATAAATAGAACCCTTGGCTTCCGTCATGCCCGTATTCCTGTTTTAAGGATCTCATTTATAAACTGGTCTTCATGCTTCTTGCGTTCTTGTATCTCCGCGGGCGTCAAAACAATAGGCGAGACAGGGATTCTTTTTTTCAAATCCCTTAAAAGTCGCCTTACTGTGGCCTGTCTTTCAAAAAATCGTTCCTTTGAGTCTGATATTATAAGCAGATCGATGTCGCTGTCTTCACGCGGATTCCCCTTTGCATACGAGCCAAAAAGTATGACTTCTTTTGCCCCATATTGCTCTTTGAGTCTCTTTGCTATGGCCTTTATTAAATCAATCATCTTTCCCTCACATTAAGCCCATCGTTTTCTCGATCATCTTACTTTGTCCGGCATATGATGTCAACTTAACCCTGACAGCGAAATCTCTGATGGTGCATAAAGGCCCCCTCTATGGTAAATTTAAGACATGAACCTTTTAGAATACCAGGCAAAGGATATTCTTGCCAAGGCAGGGATCAGCGTCCCGGCAGGGATAGTTATAGATGATCGCATGGACATAAGGATGGTGTTGTCATATCTTGGGATCACTGAAGGGGTATTGAAGGCCCAGGTACCTGCCGGAGGGAGGGGGGTCTCAGGCGGCATCAAGATAGTTCATTCTGCAGAAGAGGCGGAAAGAGAGGCGAAAAGGCTCATAGGAAGTCGTCTGGTGACTCCCCAGACTGGCCCGAACGGAAATGTTGTCAGGAAGGCGCTTTTTGAAGAGAAGGTAATTGTCGAAAAAGAATACTATCTCGGCATTACTGTGGACCGTTCGTTGGGCGTTCCTGTGGTCATTTTGAGTTCGGAGGGTGGAAAATCAATTGAAGAACTGGCAAAGCTCGCTCCTGAGAAGATATACAGGTGGCCTATAGACCCTCTTAAAGGGCTTACCACCTTCAGGGCAATAGAGATGGCCAGATCTATCGGCCTCAGCGGAGAGGCAGTCCGTGGGCTTGCCGGGATAATAACAGCGCTGTATGAGAACTTTCTGAAACTGGACGCCCTGCTCATAGAGATCAACCCTCTTGCCCTTACCAGCGGGCGGTTTGTCGCCCTCGATGCCAAGATAGCCATTGATGACAACGCCATGTTCAGGCACCCTGACCTCTCTTCTATCAGCGAAGAAGCAGAAGAAGTGCTTGCAAGGGAGGCGAGAGTTGCGGATGTAAGCTACGTGAGGCTTGACGGGGACGTGGG
>JACQYJ010000104.1:0-10402 GCA_016208525.1 Deltaproteobacteria bacterium
ATTGAAGAAGCGGAAAAGCTTGTGAGGGTATACAGGATTGCCCATCGTAGAGAGGTATACAGGTGAAAGAAGCCCCTGAGAAAGATATTGATCGGATAGTTGGTGTGCAGGGGAAGCAGTTATTTCCCTTTGCAAGAACGATCTCTGCTGATGATCTGAAGGATATGGAACGGGCCATTGAAGATAGTTGCAAGAGGTTTACGCATATGAGTTTTCAGGAGAAAATTTGAGCAAGAAACCGTCAGAATGGTTCAAACAGGCCGATTATGATATGGACACCGCTGATTATATGTTTGAAGGGAAGCGATATGTGTATGCAGTCTTCATGTGCCATCTCTCGATTGAGAAGACGTTGAAGGGCCTGTATCAGGAGATATTAGAGGAGGTTCCGCCGAATACGCACAGCCTTCTTTTCCTTCTCGAAAAGATTGAGCTTGACCTTCCCCAGGAATTATATGATTTTGTATTCATGCTTAACCGGGTAAGCATTCCGACACGCTATCCAGATGACCTGGCAAAGATAATGAAGGATTTCGACAGGAAGAAGACAAAAGAGATACTTACAAAGGGCAAAGAGGTCTTAAAATGGCTAAAAGTAAGGTCAGAGAAGCAGTAAGCTTCTTTCAGAAATGCCTTGATGAAACAGGGCTGCATGTCTCAAAGCTGATTCTATTTGGCTCTCAGGCCAGAGGCTCGGCAAAGGGCGATAGCGACATTGACCTTATGATCGTAGCAGATGACTTTCGCGCAAAAGATATATTTCAGAGGGCGCAGCTTACTAAAGATGCTGAGATAAAGACCATCAAAAAGTTTTTGATCCCTCTTGATATTGTCACCTTGACCCCGGAGGAGTTTGAAAGCGAGACCTCCCTTGCTGCCACCTATGCCAAGAGCGGAAAGGTTTTGCAAGCGGCTTAATGATTATTTTGCTATGCTCTGCCATTAGCAATAGATTGAGGCAGTAAATTAGAAGGTATGGGATGATTAGATTACAGATACAACCTAAATCCTGCAATCGAACCACAGAGCACACAGAAGAAACCCTTTAATACAAAAGGAAAAACCCTGTTTTAAATCTTTTCTCTGTGCACTCTGTGGTTTGCAGTTTTTAGGTGCCAACAAATTTGTCGTAGACCCAACAAAAAACCCCCGAAGGATCGCTCCTCCGGGAGTTTCTTCCCTACACTTCCGCGCCCCTCATGGGGATTTATGCCCGGATGGGTAGAGGATTGAGGTGAGGGGTGGTTTAAGAGAAATTAGAATTTAACCGCAAGCTGGAGCGTTACGTTGTCCGCAGGGTCAGTCGTTGTACTGAAGTCGCTGCTCGGCGTAAAGCGTGCAATGAATCCATGAAGGTCTACATTGGTGTTAAGGGCATACCAGGCCTGGACGTTCATCTCATTACCGATTGCAGTTTTATCCCCCTGGTCTTTGCTATAGCTCCAGTACTCAGCAACAACCTTCAGGCCTTCAGCCGGCTTTGCGCCGACATTGAACGACATTGCCTTCAGGTTGCTGAGCGTATTGGTGCCGGTGATATCGGTTACACCATAGAGAGGATGGTTGGTTGGGTAGAGGTTGTCAAATGCTGTGTCATCGGTTGACGTGTCCTGCCCGCTTGCAAAGTCATACTCTGCGCCTATCCTCAAAGAAGCAATCTGAGGAAGGGTATAGCCGGCCTTGAGGACATACATGTTAGCCTTCTTCTTTTTGGTTGCAGCAGCATCTCCACTCTGGAATGCGGCCTCTGCGGTCCAGTCAATACCTGCAGTACCGCCGTCAAGTCTGAGGCCATAGGTCATAATATTTTCGCCGGCAACTGAATTTGCCTTCTGGATAAGATAAACATCCAATGCCTTGTGCAAAGAAATGGTCTTTGCTGTTAAATAAAGACCGTTGAGCTGTGCATCACCCGGATTTGCAGAGCCGGCTTCCTTCAAATTTGCCGTGAAGAAGTCGACATTAACAGTATCGGTGTTGCACATAAGTTTCAAGGCATCAAAGCGCCTTGCATTGTATGCAAGGATCTGACGTCCAAGCTTCAATGAAAGAGGCTGCCCTGCAAGCTTGTCAAGCTGAATATATGCCTGGCTGATGTCAACCGCATGATCATTTTCATTAGCCGTCTCATCAGTATTCGTAGTCCCGGCATCTACACCATCTACTTCGGAACCCCAGCTCCTTGTGTCCTGCAATGAGATATATGCCTTTGTCGTCTCGTTTACCTTCGCATCCACATTGACCCTTGTCCTCTGAGTTGTAGTATTGCTGGCATCTCCAGCATTACTGTTCAAATCATAGTTGTTCTGTTCAACATGCCTTACCCTGATCTCTCCGCTGATCTTCAGATCTGTCATCTCCGCAAATGCTGTACCTGCAAGAGACGCAGCAAATACGCCTGCTACTGCTAACGCTGAAATCTTTTTCATTCCTTCCCTCTGTTTATTATAAAATTGAAAGCTTGATTCATTAGTAAAAAATAAAAATTTAACCGCAGAGACGCAGAGACGCTGAGTTAAACATCTTGAAATTATTGATTCTTTTCTCTGCGCCTCTGCGCCTCCGCAGTGGGAATTAAGAGTTTTTACGATTTTATCAAAGTTTTCTTGGTGTTATGCAGGCCGTTATGGATTTTATTGTTTGAGAGCCAACAAGTATTAGAACCCGACTCCAAGCTTGAGCGAGTAAGCAGGGACCTCTGCAAAGTCGGCCTCTGCCACCATGTTTATCAATCCAAGACTGACCCTCATCCCTGCAAAGTATTTCGTCTCAGTGATGCTCTCCTTTGTTAACAGATTGAGCGGTATGTTCTTAGGATCGCTCTCAATCTTCACCTGGCCGGCGCCAGCGTAGGGAGTCAGGATGGCAAACCCCTTGCTTATCGAGATATCGTACCCCATGGTGTTGAGGTCAAGGTTCTCAACTCCATTCAGTTTGGTATACGTCCCTCTGACTGCCACAGCAGGTGTTGTAATGCCGCCCTTTAAAAATGCCCACTTTACCTCTCCGCCCCAGAGGGAGATGTTGGTGCTTGGAATAGAGGAATAGATGGCGCCCAGGTCTATGCCAAAGGGAAGCCCCTTCTGGACATGGAGTCTTGGGATAGGAAGCATCCCTGGGAAGTCGCCCATCTGTTTCCAGTAGGGCTTGTCCTCATTGATATCCAATGCCGTAGCCTCAACGGCGATGTCAAATCCGAGAATTCCGAGGGGTTCTGCCGGGGCCATTGGAAAGTAGGAAAGACCGAAACCTATCTCCTTGCTGAGGTCCTTGAAATTCTGCTGCTGTTGTTGAACAGTTCCAGTAAGCATTGACGGGTCCAGGTCTACTGCCCATGCGGATACGGAAACAATCAGCATTGCCGCCATTAACGATAATATCCTTTTCATTTTATCCTCCTGAAATTAGTATTGGTGCGTTGACTTTATCTCAGCCCCTTTGAAATGTCAACACCCCGTTTGCTCAGGCGGATTGTGGCGTAAATGACGCTCAGGGAGAGTATGGTCAGGATGACGACAAGATAATTCGCCAGCTGATACTCCCCTGACTGGGTGGCGGAATATATGGCTACAGGCATGGTGGCAGTCTTCCCAGGTATGTTCCCTGCCAGCATCAGGGTCGCCCCGAACTCCCCTATCCCTCTTGCAAAGGAAAGGACGATCCCTGCCAGAAGCCCCTTCCATGCGAGCGGCAGGGTTACTTTTAAGACTGTTTCAATCTCGCCCTTGCCGAGGAGAAGGGATGCATTTTCGAGTTCAGGGTTGACTGAATCTACCGCCGCCCTGGCGGTCTTAGCCATAAGGGGGAAAGAAACCACAAAAGAGGCTACAGCCGCAGCCTGCCACGTAAATGCTATGGTCCATCCCGTCCAGTTGTAAACAATCTCCCCTAAAAATCCGCGCCTTCCCAAAATAAGGATAAGGTAATAACCTGTTACAGTAGGCGGCAGAACCATAGGGAGCGTTATTATTGCATCAATGACGTCCTTGGCAAAAAAGTCCTTCCTTGACAGCGCGTAACCCAATGCCGTGCCTGTAAGCGCCACCAGGATGGTGGATATCAGGGACACCTGGATCGAGAGTCTTAAAGGCTGCCAGACAGTTTCCAGGGTAGAGATTGTCATGTCTGCAAGGCCCTCACCTCAGAATCCTGCTCAGGAAGCTCTTTGTCCTCTCGTTCCTCGGACTGGTAAATATATCATCAGGCCTGCCTGTCTCTATTATATCTCCGTCGGCGAATACCACCACCCTGTCTGCCGCCTCTCTTGCAAATCCCATCTCATGGGTTGATATAATGGTTGTCATCCCCTCATTGACCAGGTCTTTTATGACAGAGAGAACCTCCCCTACCATCTCGGGGTCAAGGGAAGCGGTCCCCGCCGGAGAGGTTCTCAGGGCGAGCATCCGCCTTATTCGCCATGTTTATCCTCGAAAGGAATGAGATAGCATCTCCCATTGCCTTGTCTCTTGCGATACCAAGGACCCTTACAGGGGCCTCTATGATGTTCTCTATAACGGTCATGTGGGGAAAGAGGTTGAACTGCTGGAACACCATCCCCACCTTCAGCCTTACCTGCCGTATCGCCTCCATATCGGCGCCTGACGGCTTAGGTCGGCTTATGGAATGGAGGGCAATCCCGTCCACGTCAATCTCACCGCCCTGGAAGCTCTCCAGTCCGTTGATGCACCGGAGAAGAGAGCTTTTCCCGCTCCCGGACGGGCCGATAAGCACCACCACCTCCCCCTTTTTAACGTCAAGGGATATCCCCTTGAAGAGGTGATGATCACCGTAATATTTGTGCAGGTTCCTCACTTTAATCATAATAAATCAGCAGTAAGCCTCAGTGAACATTGAATTCTTGCAGCCTAACGATGTTTTCAAAGTCTATAATAAGAAGACAGCTGTGTCAATTAATACAGTTGAGGGCTTTCCTTTCATTTCACTCCGCCTGGTTCGGGGGGATATGCCCTGGGGTTTGATTGAGGGGATTTGCGAAGGGCTAATTGGAGAGGTTTTGAGGGTAAACTGATTTTCCAAGGCCTGACCCGAATTGACTTCTTGCCTCTGGACAAAATATCTGATAATTTTCCTTCATGACCATAGATGAGCTTTCAGGTTACATAGACCTCTCCCTCCTGAGGCCCGATGCCACGATACGGGAGATAGAGGATTTAATCAGGGATGCTCAAAGATACCCATTTGCCGCTGTGTGCATACCGCCGTGTCATGTAAGGCTTGCCGCGAGGGTGCTGGGAAAAAGCCCCGTAAAGGTGGGGACTGTGGTGGGGTTCCCCTTCGGCTATCAGTCAACGGATGCAAAGGTCCGTGAGGCCTGTAACTCTGCCGATGCCGGGGCTGGGGAGGTAGACATGGTTATGAACATATCCATGTTCAAATCCGGGGAGATTGCCTTTGTTCAGGATGAGATTTCATTGATAGTCTCAACTCTCTCAGGGGTAACAGTAAAGGTGATAATAGAGACCTGCTACCTGACCGATAAGGAGAAGGTTACGGCGTGTGAGCTGGTTATAAATGGGAAAGCGGGGTTTGTAAAGACGTCCACGGGGTTTGGCCCTGGAGGCGCAACTGCCGAAGATGTCAGGCTGCTTAAAGAAACAGCCTCAGGAAGAATACACGTAAAGGCATCTGGAGGGATAAAAATCCTGGATGACGCGATGAGGATGATAAAGGCAGGTGCAACCAGGATAGGGACCAGCTCAGGGGTAAGGATAGTAGAGGATTTTAAGAGAGGTCTTTCATGAAAAGGAGTCATATCAGGTCTTCTGACCTTCCGCTCAGAGACGGCAGGGTCTATCACCTGGACCTGAGGCCTGAGGAGCTGGCCAAGGACATCATTATTGTCGGGGACCCGGAGAGGGTCCCGTTTATTGCCGATGAATTCCTTGAGAATAGAGAGGTTGACAGATTCCACAGGGGACTAAGGACAATAACGGGTTTTGCAAGGGAGACCCGGAAGAGGGTCTCTATTGTCACATCAGGGATGGGGACACCATCCATGGAGATAGCGCTTAACGAGATAATGGCCTTAAACGAGATAGACTTCAACACCCTTGACAGAAAGGAAGAATACGAGACCATAAAGATCATCAGGGTAGGGACATCCGGCGGGATTCAGCCTGATACGGAACTGGGAACCTTGATAACAACGGACTACGTGGTAGGGATGGACAACACGGGTCTTTTCTATGATGCACCATACCAGGATGAGAAATGCCTGCACCTTGAAGAAAGGGTAAGAGATGCCATAGATGCCACAATCCCTGATGACTCACGTTTCAAGGGGAAGATATCCCCTTATGGAGCAAGGGCCAACAAGGATGTTGTTGAGGCGCTGGAAAGGGAGGCGAAGGGCGCACTTGGTCACAGGGCAGGGGTCATCTGCCCGGTCAT
Organism: Deltaproteobacteria bacterium; assembly: GCA_016208525.1. GTDB lineage: Bacteria > Desulfobacterota > JAENJC01 > JAENJC01 > JAENJC01 > JAENJC01. The sequence goes on from JACQYJ010000104.1 coordinate 6,412, forward strand.
AGACAACAGGCGTCAGGGGACTTTCATGACGCAGTATACCCGGCATATAAGGGATGCGGTAAGGGTGGCGCTCATGGCCTTTCTTTGAGGCTGAGATGCTCTGCGATTTCCTCCGGGGCCTCTGTGGTTAAATGCTCTTTTTAGGATTAAGGTAAGGGTGATTTGCGAAGGGGCGATTGGAGAGGGTAAGCTGATATTTCGAGACTTGACCCCAAGGCATTTCACCTTGGGTCTGCTTTTTGCCTTTTGAATTTATGTTCCAATCTACATCTTAAAGCTGCCAACCTTCTCGTTTAATGAACCAGCCTGTGAAGTAAGATTATCCACGGTCTTGTCAAGCCTCGCAGTCAGGGAGAGGTTTTCCTCAGTCTTTTTCCTTATAGTCGCAATAGCATTGACTATCCTTGCGGATGCTATCTTCTGCTCGCCCATGGCCGTTGCTATTGCCTGCATCTTCTGGGCCACATCGGCTATTACCTGCGCAATGAGCTTGCTTTCCTTTACCTGTTCTGCCGTGGACTGCTTGACCTTTCGTGTGATATCCCTCATATCCTCGGTTGCGTGCGATATTTCTTCCGATGCCCTGCTCTGTTCGTCTGTCGCCTTTTTTATCTCTTCCACCATTACATTGATTTTGTTTATAACCTCTGCCGCAAGGCCGACGCCTTTGGTCTGCGCCTCTGTGGCCCTTTCTATCTTTCTGGCCATGTCAAGAGACGCCTTTGAGCTGTCCGTAATGCTGGTCAATGCCGCCTTTTCGCCCTTTGAAAATGCCACAGTCTCCTCTATCAGTCTGGAGCTGCTTTGTTCCGCAGAGTTTACAGCGGATGCCACATCTTCCTGCACATGTAGAATGAGTTCCGTAATCTCCTGTGTTGAAGACGCAGTCCTTCTGGCAAGGTCCTTTATCTCTTCAGCAACTACTGCAAATCCCTTTCCGTGCTCTCCTGCCTGTGCCGCAAGGATGGCTGCGTTGAACGCGAGCAGGTTTGTGGTATCCGCAATCTCATTGATAACGCCGACAATGCTGCTTATCTCTTTTGACCTTTCACCAAGATTATACATAACAGAGGAGGTTTTGACAACATCCTGAATTATTTTTTCTATGGCTGCGCCGGATTTGTTTGCGGCATCCAGACGGCTAATAACTATCTCCACAACCCTTTCTGCAAGATTTGCCTCTTCTTTTGAAAGAGCTCCAATTTCTTTGATTGCAGAATTTACCTGAGTCGTTGCCGAAACCACCTGTTCGGTTTCCGCAAGCAGGGTATTGACATGCGAGGCAACCTGCTTAAGCGATGCTGCTATCTCACTGATGGCAGATGCGGTTACATCAACAGAAGTAGCCAGCTTGTCGGCGCTCTCTGCGACTTCATCAACAGAGGCGGACATCTCCAGGGATGACGCTGATGCCCCGTCGGTGGCTTTAAGCAATTCCTCTGCATCAGTGGCAATACTCTTTATAGACGCGTCTATTTCTTCTATTGAGGAAGATGTTTCATCTACTGCCTTAAGTTGTGTTTCTGCTGAGTTGTGAATACTCTCGGATGAATGTTTTATGGCCTGAGATGCGGAAGATACCTGACTGGATGCCGCAAAGATGCCTTTTACGATGCTCTGCATCCCTTCTACAAACTTATTGAACCACATGCCAAGCATGCCAACCTCATCATTAGAGGCTACTGCCAGCCTTTGGGTAAGGTCTCCGCTCCCTTCTGCAATACCCTTAAGCATATTGACGGTTGCTTCTATAGGTCGTGTTATAACGCTTTTTACAAGGACAGTAAGTAAGATGGCAACGCCAAGGATGGTAAAGAGGCCATACATAATCCATCGCGTCCTGCTGGACGCCAGCACAATGTACATATCCTCAAGAGATGTGGATATCATCAAAATGCCCCTCGCCTCCTCCTCTGACGAATGGCAGGCATTGCACTTAGGTCTGAACTCTATGGGTGCAAGATATGTAAAAATGGGCTTGCCGTCAGTTTCTTCAATATAGTAAACCTCTTCCTTTCTGCCCTTCTTCAAAAGCTCCAGCGCCTCCTTGAATCTGGGGTCATCTACACCCTGGGCAACATTATTCTCCTTGTTGGGATGGTCTGCTGTCCATCCAGGTTTCAGGTCGCCGTATTCCTTTTCAACAGCCTTAAGCGTCTTGAAATCCTGAAATGCCTCCTCTATGCCGTTGCTTCTTATAATCTGCACCCTTTCCGTGTTTTTCATATTCTTCATGCCTTCCATAAGATAGCGGGGCATCTCTACCCTCTCCTTGAGCATATCCTGATAAAAGCTATGGAGTATAGGCTGCGCCATAAATTTGCTTGCATTTTTCCTTTCGTCCAGGATCCCCTTTTTCTCCTGAGAGATTACTTTATATATAAGCAAACTGAAACCAACAATTGTTATGCTTATAACTATAACCAGTATTTTTATTAAAAGACTCCGACTAAACATAGCTATGGTATTTACCTCTTTAAAATACGACGCTGCTACTCCAGGGTCAATATTATACGTATCTCCTTTTCATCCTTGAGCATGGAAATGGGGAGATAACCTATGGCATCAGGGTCATTGCTTACCTTTATAATAACAAGCATATCGTTCTTTAGGACTACCGTAGGGTTTTTTGCCGTATTGGTTATCCTTTTGTTGGCCCAGTCCTCTTCTACCTTTTCTGCAGGTTTATGGATTACCTTTTCTGAAAATATGGCGCGAAACCGGCTCTTTAGAGGAAGGTCATATGCTGTGACCCTATTTCCATCAGGCCATCTGGTCATCTCATCCTGATAAATCTTTCTTACAGCATCTACGGTCAACTTTTCAACTGGGTTATGAACATTTACAAAGATGGCCAGCGGTTCGGAAAAGGCCGGCGATGAGCATAAAAAGAGGCAGCCCACAAAACAAAGCGCCATGAATAATCTCTTTCTCATAACTTCCTCCTAATTACCAAAATATATTGCAATAGAACCTATGGCCTTGTAATAGTCCTCTGCAGGCTCATCGAACAGATGGTATTCCAGCTTGCCGACAATCTCTGGTGTAAAGTGGTAGTTATAGGCAAATACATTCACAGTAGTCTCCGACTTCCTGCTGTCTTCCTCATACCAATCGTATCGGTAAATAAAAGATGAGCTGCCAATATCATATATGAACTGGGTATACCATCCTGTGCGATAGTACTTGGCGCTGCCCTTTTTAAGTCCGGCAGCGGCATATTCGCCCTGAATCTTCAGTGAGTTTATGCTGAACTTTAAATCACCTCCGTATGCTTCCCTTTCTGTATCGTCCTTATCCTTATCCTTTCCTGTATAGCCTGATACGCCTGCTTCAAGGTCTGTGAGGTAGGGGAGTTTAAAGACAATCCTTGCGCCCACGTCCTTGGATTCGTTACTGTCTCCAGAGCCTGCCTCACTAAACCCGTTTCCAGTATAAAGGCTATAGTTATAAGACAGGGCGCCTGAATTCATTCCTCCAAAAAACTGAACGCCGTCTACATACTGAGGAAATATCTTGCGGATATGCTGGGGCCTTTCCTGTGTGGGGACAAAGGGTGGGTAGTGGTCTATATTCCATATCCCTGCCGGCGCGAGGTATCTCCCAAAACGGAAGGTTAGATAATCTGTTATCTCTGCATCTCCATACATGTTCTCAACAAATATCTTGCCTTCTTTTTTGACGTCCTCGAAGTAGGGGGCGTCCTCGAACTCCAATTCTGAAAAGATACTCCACCCCTCTGCAACCTGTTTCTTAATGAGCAGACTGAAATGGTGAACCCTGAACCCGTCTTTGAAATTAGACTTATCAGAGGCAATGTACTCCATATCCATATACCCGCCTATGTCAATAAAGTTATCTATCTTTTGTTCCAGCTCATCAATAAGAGCGCGCCCCTTTGTGTCTGTCCTTTTTCCACTGGATTCTATGGCATTGAGTCTTTCTTTTAAGCCTTCAACCTCTCTCATGAGTTCATCTGCCTCTTCAGCCC
>JACQYJ010000104.1:10431-11937 GCA_016208525.1 Deltaproteobacteria bacterium
GGGTGTGAGAGAGACCATAATCATAATTAAAGAACATAGCATCAAGAAATTAGCAAGTATTCGTAACATATCTGTCCTCCTTCTTTCATTAAAGATGCTGAATTTTTACTCAGCCCTTTATACCGCTACAGCAAGAAATAAGCAACCTAATCCTGCAATCGAACCACAGAGCACACGGAGGAAACCATTTAATACCAAAAGAAAAACCTTGTGAGCCTCTTGCAAAAGTCCTTAACCACAGAGGACAGCGAGAAAAGATGAGAGGCACAGAGGACAAAATTATAATATTTAGAAAAACCTCTGTGTTTCTCTGATTAATCTCTGTGAACTCTGTGGTTTGCAGTTTTTAGGTGAAATAATACGGGGGTTATCCCTATGTTTCCGTATAATATACGGATATAAGCAGGAGTACGATAAAAGCAAGGGTTACATACTCTTTCGCGCCAAGCCTCATCTCCTTAAGACTACCCCTCTCTGCCCCCGGAACATAACCCCTGGAAACCATTGCTATTGCCAGATCATCTGCCCTCCTGAAGCTGTTGTAAATAAGCGGGACAAGTACAACCGGAATATTTTCTGCCCTTTCGATAAGGCCTCCACTGGAAAGGTCAATCCCCCTTCCCTTCTGGGCCTTTACGAGACTCTCCGCCTCCGTCTTTAATATAGGGATAAACCTGATGGCCACCAGCATCATCATGGCCAGGTCTGAGACAGGCACACCGATACGTTTCAACGGAGAAAGGAGCCTTTCGAGTCCCATTGTCAGCTCTAAAGGAGGAGTTGTCAGGGTAAGGAGGTTGCTGAAGATAATTGCCAGGATAAGCTGACTCATTATCATGACTCCTTCCTGCCCGCCTTGATATGAAACCCAGGTTATATAGGGAACCGGCTCTCCTGGCGTAAAAAAGGCATGGAATATAGCTGCAAAGAGGAACAACCATAGGAAGTGCCTGAGCCCTTTCAGGATATAACTGATACTTATCCCGGAAAGAGTGACAGCAACGCAGGCTGTGAATACCAGATAAAAAAAAGGGAATAAACCGCGGGCGGTGAATATCAGCGGCAACAGTATGGAAATTGACAGGAGCTTCGCCCTCGGATCAAGGGTATGAATAATAGAGGCGCCCTTTATATACTGCCCGAAGGTGATGTCCTGAAGAAATTTCATTTGAATAAAAGGCTAAAGGTTAAAGGTTAAAGGCTAAAGGCTAAAGGTTAAAGGCTAAAGGTTAAAGGCTAAAGGCTAAAGGTTAAAGGCTAAAGGCTAAAGGTTTTAACCTTTCACCTTTCACCTTTTACCTTTCACCTTGACCTTGACCTTGACCTTGACCTTGACCTTTTTTTAATTCTTTATACAGGTTTACCATCTCAATGGCGGTCACGGCAGCATCCCATCCCTTGTTCCCTGACTTGGTGCCCGCCCTTTCAATGGCCTGCTCTATGTTGTCAGTTGTGAGGACGCCGAACACAACAGGAACCTTGCTTTCCATCGACACATGGGCAACC